>CAXMPG010000027.1:0-20446 GCA_964195485.1 uncultured Desulfobacterales bacterium | reverse complement strand
TGAAAACATACTATCCCAAAACGACACGACTATTTGGGCCGCTTGGGGTACGTTAATTGAAAAAAGAACGTACTTAGCCGACTGTTTATTTGATATTCATGCGTTGAGTAGTAAATACCATTGCAAGTGGGTGAGCATTGGTAAAGTCACTAAAAAAGGTCATCCACATCATCCATTGTATGTGCGGAAAATTGAAAAAGCCAAAAGTTTTGATATAGAAACGTATATCCGTGAATGGAAAGAATCGGGTAAGTGAAAATGTGTGCATAGCCTGTTTCTTTGACTTTACGGAAATTAGACCCTTTATGCCCATTACTTTCCTCCACTTTCCATTTATTCTCCCGGTATATTATCCTGAGGTCCTGTTTTTTAACATTTAAGTTTTCACTAGGACCTTTTACTCTTTTATGAAATGGTAAGTATAGACTTAACAGTAAAATCCGTTGTGCCGTCTTGACTCGTGAGAAGCGATAGCGTGAAAACCATTATTTCATTCAAAGAATTAGAAGAGTCGGTTACATTGGTTAACGAAAAATAAATTCTAGTACGTATTTTAGTCGAAAATTTTTAATGCAATTATCTAAAGCAGTTCCACATCATATTCCTCAAATCATGGGCATTATTCATGATGCACAAGTGTACTTGGCTTCCTTGAACATTGATCAGTGGCAGGATGGATACCCGGATGAAAATCAAATTAAAACAGATATCAAGAATGCGATAAGTTACGTTCTTTTTAATGAAATAAATGGGATGATTGCGACTACTGTTTTCACGACTGCCCCAGAACCAACGTACACCGTAATTGAGGGGAATTGGTTAACTCCAGGCGTAAAACCGTATGGAGTGATTCATAGAATGGCCGTAAAAAAAGAACACCGAAAAGAAGGAATTGCGCAATGGCTTTTGGAGTACTGTGAACAACAACTCATGGAAAGTGGAGTGCCGTCTATGCGGATTGATACCCATGAAGGTAATAAAGGGATGCAACGCTTGCTTCAAAAAAGAGACTATACGTATTGTGGTATAATTACTCTAGATAGTGGCGATAAGCGATTAGCTTTTGAAAAGGTTTTTAATTAATTACGTTTTGTGTGATGAAACCGATATTGGAAGGGGAAGAAACGCAAAGGGTGAATTTTAGACGTCTAAATAATCAATATTTTAATGAATGGGTGAATCTGTTTAAGGAAGAAAATGGTGCGGCATTTTTAGGCCTTCCAGTTGATTTAAGTTCTAAAGAACTTTGCATAAAGTGGTTTGATAAAGCATATCATCGCTAGGATAATAATTTGGGCGGCATGAATGTTTTGGTGGATACATCTACGAATAAAATGATTGGCTAATGTGGATTATTAATTCAAAAAATAGAGGGGGAGCGCAGAATGGAAATGAATGAAGATTTTTATTTTTTCCAGCCAATTTTAGGATAAAAACCTTTCATGCTTGGTGCGGCCGTTAATGTAATTAATAGGCCGTGTTTTAGTCGCAATTAATGTCCTAGACTTTATTCCTTTTTTGTTTTAACCACGGAGACATAAATCCCGACCAAGAGAGAAATTGCAATGAAGGTAAGTGATAACCATTCCGGAAAGACAATCCAACTTGCGAGCATCAATTTTAGGGATACAAATACCAAAATTGCAAAAACACTATATTTTAGATATACGAACTGATCGAGCATACTAGAAAGGAAAAAGTAAAGAGACCGCAAGCCCATTATCGCAAATATATTTGAACTATACACAATAAATGGGTCGGTGGTAACAGCCAAAATTGCAGGAATACTATCTAAAGCAAAAAGTAAATCGGTTAACTCTATGGTAATTAAAGCTCCGAAAAGTGCGGTAAAAACTCTTTTACCATTCACTCTAGCTATATATTTTCCTTCGTGTAATTCTTTACTGAATCGGAAAATTTTCATAATACCTTTAGGCTCCTCGTTTTCTTCCGGTTCTTTTTCTTCTTTTAGCATATTGAGAGCTGTAAACAGTAAGAACAAACCAAAAACAATACTCATTCCATGAATTTTATTAATGAGTATGAGTCCAACACTAATTAAAAGAGCACGAAATACAATGGCTCCAAGAATACCTAGGAAAAGTAAGTTATGCTGATATTTACTAGGGATATTAAAGGAGGTAAAGATAATTGCGATGACAAAAAGATTGTCTACGCTCAATGAGAGCTCAATAATATACCCCGTTAAGTATTTAACGACTGCTTGCCTGGGCGCTAGGTTATTTATATTTTCAACGAGAGAATTATCATAAAACCAATACACTAGTCCAGTAAATAATAAAGCGTTGGAGACAAAGAAGAGGGTTTCAAAAATGGCTCTCTTAACAGAAGTTTTTCGATTGTTTTTGTGGAAAATGAAAAAATCAATTAATAGAAGTGCAAGTACATACGATATAAGAATAACCCAAGGTGTAAATTTTTCCATACAGCCATTTTTTCCAATGTTAACGGCCTAAAATAATGGTCCTAATTAAAATTTCAAATAGGACGGCATTGTTATAGACTGAAGTAGGTAGTTAAAAGGCTAAAGATAAGTATATTCAATTAAATAGGCGAAAGTTTTTAGGGCTAGATTAATAAGAGATACCTTAAATGGGAATGGAAAAGTAGTATGCACTTCCTTTTCTCATTTTGCTTTTTACCCCAATTTACCTTCCTGTTTTCTACGCAAGCGCTTCCATAAATGCGATTGTAATCCGCTATCTTTTTCAGTGTTAGCACCATACGTAGAGCAGTCCTCCGGTTTATCCAATAAACGAACTGTTTGCGATGGTTCTATACTTGGGCATTGTTTTTTGAATGGCTACTATTGAATTTAGGCTATTCGTGGCTAAAGCGAAAAGTCCCGAATTTCAAACCAATCCTGATGTGAAAAACATATTTATTTTATAATTTTCGGCCATGGAATGGATGTCAAAATCATTTGAAGAATTGACTGCGAATGAGCTTTACCAAATACTGCGTTTAAGAGCGGAGATATTTGTGGTAGAACAAGATTGTGTGTACCAAGATATAGATAATAAAGACCAGAGTTCTTATCATGTATGTGGGTATGAAGATGGTTTTTTAGCTGCGTATGCAAGGGTGGTAGTGCCAGGAGTTTCCTACACTGAAACCTCTATTGGTAGAGTAGTGGTTTCTGAAAATCATAGAGGTAAAAAATTGGGCGATCAGTTGATGATTGAAACTATTGCATTTATTGATGCCAAGTTGGGAGTGCAACCCATTCGCATATCGGCACAATCACATTTAAAAAAGTTTTATTCAAATCTGGGTTTTGTGTTTACTGGAAAAGAATATTTAGAAGATGGCATTCCACATATGGAAATGCTTAGAGATTAATTAAAACAAGCGTAAACCGGCATCTACTTCTTGCGCTATTAAATCACGGTTAAAGTCGCGCATCACTTCTGGAATTGGAATGGCATTTAACCAGTCAAATTCTCTTTCTTTTGGAATGATTAAGGGCATTCTTTTTTTAGAATTATGAATCTCACTCATTAATTCGTTGGCTTCGGTGGTAATGATACTATACGATTTCACCACACTTCCAGTTTCTGGATTGGTCCATTCTGACCAGATGCCAGCAAATGCAAAAAGCTCTTTATCGGGGACTTGAATTAAGTATTTCCGTTTTTCCTTTCCTTTTGAATCACGCCATTGCCATTCAAAAAAACCATCTGATAGTATTAAACACCTATTATTTATAGAATCTTTGAATGAAGGCTTTTCAGCCAGGGTTTCTATTCGCGCATTTAAGGTGAATTTTTTTATCTCATCATCTTGTGACCAGTTCGGAATCAAACCCCAATTAAAAAGTTGTACTTTATTTCTTTCCTGATCAGTAATCACAGGCGTTTTCGGGAAATTAAATCCATTAAAAATCCCCGTAACGTTAAGGGGTACGTTCTTACTATTTAAGTTAAACCGCTTGGCTATTTCTTGTGGTGACTTTTGCTGTTGACTATGAAAACACATGTTATTCGCTTTTTGACATTTCTATTAATTTCAAAACCGTATTGAAGTTTCTAGAGGAGGCCGTTACTTTTAATTTATTCTCCATAAAGTTGTTGGTCAACTTAGCTCTTCCTGCTCCATTTATTAAGTACAGATAAACCATGTCGTTAAGGAGTATTATTTCTTCCTCAGGGAATGTATAACTCATTAGTTTAGTGATGTTCTCTGAGGTAGGTGTGGTGTACAGAAAAGAGAAAGAAAGCTTAGAGGTATCTTTTGATTCATCCATTAAAAAGGGGTTGTTCTGTTTAGCCTTTAAAAGTTGTGTAGGAGTAAGGATGAGTACCGGAACATGAAATTCGTAGTTGGTCTGTATTAACTGTTCAAGTTGCTTTGAAAGGGTATCAAGCTCTGTTCCGGAAGATTTAAAAACAATGTTTCCACTCTGAATATAGGTTTGTACATCTATACATCCATCGGCTACCATCAACGACTTTAAATGGGCCATTTTGATTTTTTTTTGGCCACTAACATTAATACCTCTTAATAGTGCGATGTAAATATTCATTGATTACCTGTTTAATACTAGATTGTGGAACGTTTCCAGTACCAGCAAAGTACAAATTATTAGGCATAAAAAAAGCCATTTGTCAAATGACAAATGGCTTTAATATTTTTGAAAAGGGATGCTTAGTTTTTCGCTAAGTAATCAGCAACACCATCGTGAGTTGCCGTCATTCCAGCTTTTCCTTTTGACCAGTTAGCCGGACAAACTTCACCGTTTTCTTCGAAAAATTGTAAAGCATCAACCATACGTAAAGCTTCATCAACGTTACGACCTAATGGTAAATCATTAATTAATTGGTGACGTACAATACCTTCTTTGTCGATTAAGAATAATCCACGGTAGGCAACTAATTCACCTTCTGCAGCAAGCATGTCATTATCATCATGATAAAATTCACCCGCTAAAACATCGTAGTTATGAGAAATAGTTTTATTAGTATCAGCTACCATAGGATAAGTAACTCCTTTGATACCACCTTTGTTTTTGTCCATTTGTAACCAACCCCAGTGAGATTGTTCTGTATCGGTAGAAACGGCAATTACTTCAACTCCACGTGATTTAAACTCATCTAAATTTGCTTGAAAAGCGTGTAATTCTGAAGGACATACGAATGTGAAATCTTTTGGGTAAAAGAATAAAACAACATGCTTTCCTTTGAATTGAGATAAAGTAAAATCGTTTACGATATCGTTTCCGTTAATTACTGCTGATGCGGAAAAATCAGGAGCTTGTTTTCCTACTAATACTGCCATATTTGTGTTTTTTTTAGTTAATTCAATTTTGAGGTGCAAAAGTAGGGTAATCAAACCTTTTTTAAGAAGTTACACTTTTTTTGTTTTCTTAAATATGTATAAATTTTATTTATAGGAAACGAAATCTAATAACGTGTAGGCTCCCCTTTAAGAGGTGAAGAATGCAATAATAAATCCAAGTAAAATGCTCAATACTTTTTGGAAATTAAACTTATGTCCTTCATCGCTTTCGTACAATATGGTAGTGGAAACATGAAGCATAATGCCTACTACAACCGCTAAAACAATATGTTCATACTGAGCCGTGTTTGAAACTACTTCAGCGATTGAAATACTCGTAAGACTTCCTAAAGGTAGCGTTAAAGCGAAAATGGATAAAAATACCAATGACTTAAGGGTCGTGAATTGGTGTTTTAATAGTCCTGCTAATACTATAGCAATTGGAATTTTATGAATCATTATTCCGGAAATCAGCGAATAATTCATTTCTAAATCACCCGTAGCCGAATAATTAAGAATTGGCATTCCTTCAAAAAAGGAGTGTAAGCATAAGCCAATAAATATAGCTAAAGGAAACTTGTTACCGTGATAGTGCGCATGACCGTGTTCAATGCCTTTAGAAATATAATCTAACGCTAATTGAAGTAGAAATCCAAGTAGAATATATATACCAATTTCCCAAGAAGAGTCTTCATAGATTTCGGGTAAGAGGTGTAAAAATATGAGTCCAAATAAATATGCCCCACTAAATGAAAGTAATAGTTTACTGAACATCATGTTCTTTGGCTGAAAGACAAGAACTAGTCCGCCAGCGGCTACAACAACAACAATGAATAATGCAAAATACCACATATCTATTTCACCTTTTTCACGACTAAAATTAAACGATCTGATTTATTGGGGTCAAATGCATCGAGCTTGTAATTACCGAAATGATTAATGAGTTCAAATCCGGTAGCTTGAAACATCTCTTGAAAATCAGCTAACTCAAACATACTTACCCGTTCTTGAAAGTCGAAAGTTTTATCTTTATCTATCACTTGAATCTTCTTAACCACCGTATTGTTTTCAATCAGTCGGTTAATGATAAACTTAATACCATCTACTTCTTGGGATTCTTCTGATACTAAGTTTTTAATCACTTTAGTTGCATTCAAAAAATCGATTACCAAAACACCATTTGGAAGTAAAATACGGTTTGCACCATTTAATACTTCTAGGTTTTCTGATTTATTTTGAAAGTAGCCAAAACTCGTAAACAGGTTCATTACCAAATCAAAAGGTTGATTAGTCTGCAACTTACGCATATCCATTGGGTAGAAGTGAAGCGTAGAATTTGCGTTCTTATTGGCTTCGTCTATGGAGTTTTGAGATAAATCAACGCCAACTACGTCATACCCTTTTTTATTTAAATAAATGGAATGTCGTCCTTTCCCACAGGCTAAATCTAAGATTCTGCTGTTAGCTTCCGGATGAATAAATTGTAAGATGTTATCGATGAATTCCTGTGCTTCAGCCGTATTTCTATGGCGATAAAGTTTATGATAATAAAAGGAATCAAACCAGTTTTTAAACCAATCCAAAATGTGAGATTTTAGTGAGGGTCAAAAGTAATATTTCGAACCAAATGGAGGATGTGTTAATGATATAATTAATAAATCACCAATGTATCAGAAATAGTATTGTCCATGCTACTAATAAAAAAATATGGACCCGGTAAATCCGCAAAAAACGAATAGTTTAATTGTAATGGAACAAGCGCTTGCGTACAAATCGCATCCGGATTAGCTAGGCTATAAAAAGCTTTCAAAGTAATGGTTTGACCCACTTTTACGGCTTTAATATTATACGCTTCAGCACATCCATTAGGGCCTAAAAAATTCACTGTAATTTCTACGTTATCATTTACAATAGCGCTGGTAGGAGAGGTAATAGTGGTGATACTAGTTTCATTTACCTCCGGACTAGAAACGGTATTTGTGGTACAGGATTCGGTTAGCATTACGCTCATTAAACCGAAAACAGAAAGAACAATCTTGAATTTCATTTTAGTGTCTAATCGTAATTTTTTCAGTGGACTGGATTTGGTTTGAAATTACCTTTACTAAGTAAACACCATTTTTCCAATCGGAAACATGTAAGGTTTTTGAAGTGCTTATTTCCGTTTGAAGAATTTCACGACCGGAGATATCAAAAACAGTTAACTGTCCTTGGGTACCATTCTTAATATTTATTTGAATTTGATTTACCGCTGGATTTGGAAATACTTGGATGAAGTTTGAATTCCTGTTATTTTCAGAAACAGCGTTAGGTAAAACACAATCGGTACGAATGGTTTGAAAAAATTCTATCGCATTATTTACCGCAGGAATCACACAACCGCCATGATCTAAAAAAGAGCCTAAATCTTCTTTAAATACCTGTGTTGCGCCATTAGCAATCATAGCCGTGTACGCATCAACAGTATTCTCTGGTTTAACCGTTTGGTCACCACTACAATAAAACATTTTTAATGGCATGTTTGGGGTCCAGTCATAATTATCGTTATCCAATAATGCTTGCCATAAAGCCGAAGATTTTGTGGCTGAATCGGCAATAAATGGATTTAAAAACGAAGGATTCAAATATTGACTTACTTTATTTGGCAACACAGAATGAACAGCGCTCATAGCCACTGTGCCATCAAACATAGGTGGAATGCTTACGTCATAAGGTGACTGTAAGAAATCACTTGGAACCGTATAAATTCCGCCATAAGCTTCTTCATAGGCCATGATTAAATAAACAATATAACCAGGGCTACCGTAAGGCACATCTAGTAATAACTCATCTGTTTGTCGCTTTGAGGCATGAAAAGCACCAGATAATGGAGCCGAAGCGACTACATTTAATTCGGTACCTAAATTATTATCTTGAATGTATTTTGTAGTGGCCATTGCCGCATGTCCTCCTTGAGAATATCCAGTAATAAACATCTCATTACTATAAGTTACGCTTAAGTTATTTGCCATAAATTCTTTGGCAGCACGTAAAATATCAACCGATGCAGTAGCTTCACTTTCGGCATGTTGATAGGGGTGTAATCCGGGTAAATCACCTAAACCTAGAAAATCTGGCATTGCGGTAATATATCCCCTAGAGGCGATTGCTTTACCTAAAAGTGATTCTTGGTTGTTTGCAGAAGGCACATCGTCTCTTTTTAAAACAGTGCCATGAGCGTACAACGCGATAGGTAAACTGTCGCAAGAGGTATTTAATGGGACTGCAATCATTCCAGATGCCACCACAGGGTTGCCATTTAAATCGGTGGTATTATAAGTGACCTTATACATTTCAATATCATACTCGGCATTGGTAAGTCCGGTCAGCGTGATAAACGCTTTAAGGTATGTTCCTAAACTATTAGCAGATACCAAAGTTTGACTGAACAGTTGACTTGGGTAAATGAGTAATACGACTAGTAGTGCTTTTAAAAATATTGATTTCATAAACTTTGGCTTTTTATATTCTAGCGCTAATGTAACAACTTAGCCACTAGAATGACAATTTTCATGAAATTAAATTGCTACATTATTATTAAAGGAGGGTTTTACTTTTATGGGAATCCAAAATTTATACTTTTGAGATGACCGAGAAATAGGTTATTCAAGATGGCAAAAAAGAAAAAGTTAGCACTACATTATCAAATATTAATTGGACTTTTATTAGGTACGTTTTGGGCCTTATTGTCGGCTTATATGGGGTGGAGTTCTTTTACCGCTGACTGGATTGCTCCTTGGGGTGATATGTTTATCAACTCCTTGAAATTAGTGGCTGTGCCATTGGTGTTGTTTTCTATTATGCAAGGAATTACAAGCTTGTCGGATACCAATAGTTTGGGTAGATTGGGTTTAAAAACCATTACCATTTATATCGTGACTACGATGACGGCTATTAGCATTGGATTAGTTGCGGTTAATTTGATAAAGCCGGGTGAAAGTGTTTCAGAAGAGCAGCGAATTACCAATAGAATTACCTATGAATTATGGGTGGAGGCTACTCCAGATGTAGATAAGCTCGATGATTTAAGTTACTCTACCGACCCTCAATATGCGAAATACTTAACCACCGCTCAAACGCAGTTTTCGTCAGAAAATTCGGAAGGCTCTGTAGGTGCGAATATTAAAAGTAAAGCAGGTGGAAAGACCCATGAAAGCCCATTGAAAATGTTGGTAGATATTATTCCGAGTAATATTTTTAATTCGTTGACCAATAATAAAATGCTGCAAATTATATTCTTCGCCATCTTTTTTGGGATTGTTATTGTGAGTTTGCCATTTGAGAAAGTGGAAACGGTCGTGAAATTTATTCACGGGGTAAACGACATCTTTATAAAAATGGTAGATGTAATAATGATGGTTGCACCTTATTTCGTATTTGCTTTAATGGCAGGGAAAGTAGGGGAGTTAGCCGGGGATGACCCAGATGCCGTAATTGAAATTTTTAAAGGGTTAGCATCTTACTCCGTAACAGTTATTCTTGGATTAGGGTTCTTAATTTTTGGATTATATCCTGCAGTGGTGAAATTAGTAACTAAACAAATTGGGTATGCTGATTTCTTTAAAGCGATGAGTCCGGCACAATTATTAGCTTTTTCAACCAGTTCAAGTGCAGCTACGCTTCCAGTAACGATGGAGTGTGTTTCGGATAATTTAGGCGTAAAAGAAGAGATTTCTAGTTTCGTGTTACCTATTGGAGCCACTGTTAACATGGATGGAACGAGTTTGTATCAAGGCGTAGCGGTAGTTTTTCTAGCGCAATTTCATATGATAGATTTATCGTTAGCACAGCAGTTAACCATTGTGTTAACGGCTACCTTAGCATCTATTGGTTCTGCGGCAATACCAAGTGCTGGATTAATTATGATGGTGGTAGTGTTACAATCTGTTGGGCTAAACCCTGCGTGGATTGCAATTATATTTCCCGTAGATAGATTTCTAGATATGTGCCGTACGGTGGTGAATGTTACCGGAGATGCTTCGGTAGCTTCTATTATTGCGAAGAGTGAAGGAAAGCTAGAACCTAAAGAATAGGTTTGGGATTTGAAATTAGGAAACAATTAGACAAAAAAATAGACCTCCCAAAGGAGGCCTAAATTTTCGTCATACTATATTTTAATCTAATTCATGTAATATCTAAATCCTGCGGCATCTTGTAGTTCATTGGTAAGAACAAGTAAACGCAATTCGTTCAAAATTATTTTGGATTGAACCACCGCATTGGATGCATTTTTAAGCAATTTTATTTTCGTTTCTTTTTCTAACTTTAAGTTTCTAGCCATCTCGTACAAAGAAATGCCTTTCACTTCTACATTTTTGATAGAAGAAAACGCGAGGTATTTGGTAAATAGCTGTTCTAATTCTTCGGCATGAATTTGAGGTAAACTACTTTCTACCAATTCTGCTTCTCCAACTTGGTAAGCCACATTTTTTTGTCCTGTAATATTTGAAATGCGTACAATGTAAGCACCTTCTACTTTGATATCCATTTTTCCATCCGGATAAAAACGCTCTACATCCACTAATTTCACACAAGTGCCGTAATTCGTAGGTTTTCCGTTATAAACAAAAGGCACTACAAAATCTTTTCCTGATGCAAAACAATCATTTACCAAAGCTTTAAATTGCGATTGATAAATATGCAAACGAAGGCTCTCTTTTGGTAGAATAACCAAGGAAAGAGGGAATAACCCCACACTTTTCGTTTTTATATTTTTCATTTTCATAATGCTCTGTAGTTTTCGCTTACAATAGGGTAACGAATTATTGGAGAGGTAAGTTGGGTCGGAGGTTGAAAATTTTTGAATATGCTAAATGAATAGATATATCATAAAATAAATGGTCGAATTTCCCCAAACATAAATCAGTAAAATTTGGAGAGTAGAAATATTTTGATGCTTTAAAAAAGTATAAATTCGCAGGTTAATATTCCACACCAAAAAAGCACTATTATCTGTTGCTTAAAGTGGTGTTTATTACATTTTAAAAATGAAATTCGATAAGAAGAATCTAACTAATTCTGAATTAGTTAATATATATAAAACGTTATTACTTCCCCGTTCAATTGAAGAGAAAATGCTCATTTTATTGCGTCAAGGAAAAATCTCAAAATGGTTTTCTGGATGGGGGCAAGAGGCTATTTCTGTTGGTGTTACCATGGCTTTAGAAAGTGATGAGTACATTTTGCCAATGCACCGAAACTTAGGGGTCTTTACTACGCGTGAAATTGAATTAGAGAAATTGTTTTCTCAGTTTCAAGGTAAAATGAATGGGTTTACTAAAGGTAGGGATCGTTCATTTCATTTTGGAACGAACGAGCATCATATTGTAGGTATGATTTCGCATTTAGCGCAACAATTAGGTGTGGCTGACGGAATAGCATTAGATAACTTGCTGGATAAGAATGGAAAAGCTACCGTAGTTTTTACGGGAGATGGTGGCGCAAGTCAAGGTGATTTTCATGAAGCCTTAAATACGGCTTCGGTTTGGGGATTGCCGGTCATTTTTGTGATTGAGAATAATCAATGGGGTTTATCTACGCCAAGTTCGGAGCAATTTAATTTTGATACGTTTACTTTAAAAGGTCCTTCGTACGGAATGGAAGCGCATCAAATTGATGGCAACAATATTTTGGAAGTCCTTCACACCATGAAAGACTTGGCAAAGAGCCTGGAAAAAAATCCGCGTCCAATCATTTTGGAAATGATGACGTTTAGAATGCATGGTCATGAAGAAGCTTCGGGTACTAAATATTACCCAGAAGGATTACAAGATAAATGGAGACCGAAAGATCCGTTAGTGAATTTTGAAGAGTTTATCATTTCAGAAAAAATACTATCGACTGATGAAATAGCCGAAATTAAGAAAGAGACTAAAGCTAGAATTAATAAGTCGTGGAATACTGCGGAAGCAGAACCTCATATTGAGTTTAATGAGCAACAGGAGCTAAATGATGTGTATGCGCCATTTATCACTTCAACCACAAATCCAGTAGCAGAAACGAAAGAATTAAGGTTAATAGATGCGGTGCATGAAGCGATGGATATGGCCATGGATAAGCACGATAACCTGGTTTTAATGGGACAAGATATTTCTGAATATGGAGGTGTTTTTAAAGTAACCGAAGGGTTTAAGGCTAAATATGGGGAAGAGCGTGTTAGAAATACGCCATTATGTGAGTCGGCAATTTTGGGTGCAGCAATTGGTTTATCTGTAAAAGGTAGAAAGGCCATGGTTGAAATGCAGTTTGCTGATTTTGTAAGTGAAGGAATTACGCAGATCACTAATAACATGGCTAAAATGCATTGGCGTTGGGGTCAAAATGTGGATTGTGTGGTTAGAATGCCTACCGGAGCTGGAGTAGGTGCAGGGCCGTTTCATTCGCAAAGTAATGAAACTTGGTTTACCCATATTCCGGGATTAAAAGTGGTTTATCCGGCATTCCCTGCGGATGCAAAAGGATTACTGTTACGTTCTTTCGAAGATCCAAATCCGATCTTGTTTTTTGAGCATAAAGCATTGTATAGAAGTCTTCGTCAAGAAGTGCCAGAAGGATATTATACCTTGCCTATTGGAAAAGCAGCTACTATAAAAGAAGGAAATGATTTAACGATTATTAGTTACGGTATGGGAGTGCATTGGGCGTTAGATGCCTTAAAAAATCACCCAGAAATCAAAGCTGATTTAATTGATTTAAGAACACTTTTACCTTTAGATGAGCAAGCAATTATTGATTCGGTAAACAAAACAGGAAAAGCCATTATTTTGCATGAAGACACCATGTTTAATGGTATTGGAGGAGAAATATCAGCCATAATTTCCGAAAAATGTTTTGAGAAATTAGACGCTCCTGTAATGAGAGTAAGTGGTATGGATACCGCAATTCCGTTTGCAGCTGATTTAGAAAAACACTTCTTAGCGAATTATAGATTCGAAGAAAAACTGGTAGCGTTATTTAAATACTAATGCTAAGTTACTGGGAAAAAGAAACGTTTATTAACTACGATGTAATTATTGTGGGGGCTGGGATTACTGGCCTTTCTTCGGCTATTTCATTATTGGAAACACAGCCAAGTTTAAATGTTTTAATTCTTGAGAAATCCATTTTTCCATCTGGTGCGAGTACCAAAAATGCTGGTTTTGCTTGCTTTGGAAGTCTGACAGAGTTATGGTCGGATATTGAGGTTATGGGGGAAACGGAATGTTTGGCTTTGGTCCAAAACCGTTGGAATGGATTACAAAAATTACGTGCCCGTTTTACGGATGAAGAATTAGGCTATGAGCCGCTAGGTGGCTACGAATTATTGCGAGAATCTCAAATGGGAGACCTTTCAAAACTTAAGGAAGTAAATCAGTTTCTTTATCCACTGTTCAATGCCAACGTATTTACGGATGTGACCTCTAAAATGGATTCTTTGGGTTTTAAGAAATCTAGTTTTGCAGGAATATTATTCAATCAATTTGAAGGACAAATCCATACTGGAAAAACGTTAGATTCTTTATGGAAACGTGCGGGAAAATTAGGGGCTAAAATTTTAACAGGGACGCATGTTACTGCTATCGATAATCAAGTAATAACCGTTTCCAATACTGAAAACACACCCATAGCATTTACCGGTAAGAAGATTGTAATTGCTACCAATGCTTTTTCAAAAGTTCTATTACCCGAATTAGAATTAGCGCCAGGGCGGGGACAAGTGTTAATTACTAAACCGATTCCAGGATTAAAGTTTAAAGGAACTTTCCATATGGAGGAAGGCTATTATTATTTCAGAAATGTGGGTGATCGTGTCCTTTTTGGTGGTGGCCGACATTTAGATGTAAAGGGCGAAGAAACCGTAGATCATGGTATTAGTACATTGATTGAAAAGGAGTTGTTCCGTATTTTACGTAATGATTTATTACCAGATACCGCTTTTGAAATTGACCAACAATGGAGTGGGATTATGGCTTTTGGTGCGGTAAAGAAACCGATACTAAAGTGGTTAAACCCAAGCACATTTTTAGCGGTTCGTTTAGGCGGAATGGGAATGGCTTTGGGTAGTGAATTGGGTGATATTGTGAGCAAAGAAGTTTTATCTTCGTAACCTATCAATCAATTTGTTTTTCAATGCGTAAATTAATTCATCCAATTATTTCGGTATCCGAATTAGTCACCCTCCAAGAAAAATTTCCGGTAATACTGTTAGATTCAAGGTATGGTGATGCTTTAGCGAGTTATGAAAAAAGCCATCTGAAAGGAGCCTTGTTTGTTGATTTGGATAAAGATTTAGCCGACTTAAAAGAGGAGCCCGCCAATGGAGGGCGACATCCTTTACCCACAGTCTCGCATTTTGTGAATGCGTTAAATAACTGGGGAGTGAGCAATCAAAGTCATGTCGTTATTTATGATACTGCTGGAGGTGCTTTTGCTTCTCGATTATGGTGGATGCTGCGGAGTATTGGTCATAAAAATGTACAGGTATTAGATGGTGGTTTTGATACTGCCGTTAAGAATGGATTTCCAACCCAATCTGGTATAGAAAAAAGTAGCCAGAAAACAAATTACTTAGCGGAATCTTGGAATTGGTCTGTCGCTGACTTGAATACCGTTGAAAAAGAAATTAAAGAAGGCAAATCTACCGTAATTGATGTGCGTAGTAACCCGAGATATAGAGGAGAGTTTGAGCCAATTGATTTAATAGCCGGACATATTCCGGGAGCTATTAACGTGCCTTTTGTATCGAATCTAGACAGTAACGGTTTGTTTTTGACTAAAGAGAAACTGGCATCTAAATATGCGGAGGTAGCAAGAAGTAGCAGTGCCTCGAAAATGATTATTCATTGTGGTTCTGGTGTAACGGCTTGTCATACCATTTTAGCTATGGATATTGCGGAACTTGAAATCCCAACTTTATATGTGGGCTCTTGGAGCGAGTGGTCTAGAAACAATAAACCAATTGGGACAGACTTAATGCGAAATACTAATCAATCCTATTTTAACCAAAGCTCTGAAAGACTTACCTATCGTAAACTGGAGGAAGGGGACATCAATTCTTGGGGTCGCTTTTTTGAAAATAATGACCTTCTTCATTATTTAGGAATTGATGGGAGTAAAGGCAAAGATGTTTTATCTGTAGAATGGATTGATAAGCAGGTAGGACGGTATTTGAATGAAGGTTTAGGCCTCCTAGCCGTGATTGATACAGAAAGTGGAGCGTTGGTAGGTACTTGCGGGTTATTGCCTCGAACGGTTAATAATCAATACGAGTTAGAGGTAGGTTACTCCTTTTTACCGCAATATTGGGGTAAAGGATACGCTACCGAAGCAGCTAACCAAATGCGGGAGTTTGGATTTGCTAATAAAATGGCAAATAGAATAATATCCATTATTCATGTGGATAACCTTGATTCAATCAAAGTAGCGAGAAAGAATAAAATGACGGCACTTTTTGATTATTCCTTTATGGAAATGCCCGTAACCATTTTTGGAACTTCGAGTAAATAGGGACTGAAATAATAGGTCTGATTCTATTTTTGAACGCTATCATTTATTGGCTAATTTAGCCATTCGTTTCCAGTATATGAAAAAGTTAATTCCAATCGTAATTTTAATTCTTACCATAAGCTCTTGTTGTAATACAAAGGAATGTAAGTGTGATTTGGAAGAAGCTTACATGAATATTGAAGCGCAACATTGGGTAGAACCTTTAGAATCTCAAGAAGAGATTTATCACACTATTTCTGGTTCAGAACGGCATTTGAAAAGAGACTATATGCAATACTTCTATTGCTTAGGTGAGGGTGATTGTTGTACGGATTATCCGTATTTAATGACTGATTTTGGTTCCGATTCATTGGAGGTAAAACTCTTGAAGGTGACGGCTTTAAAAGAGGATGTAGAGTTTAGTACTCCCGATGGTGGTAGGTTAGGTTTTCTAAATGTAGTGACGGATGAATTAGTAACTTCATCCGATATGATTTTTACCCGTTTTGATACCATTTGGGCGGGTTATAGCTACCCAGCGTATAGAATTGAAAACACCAACTTAAGAGAGGGTGTTGGTTTTACAAACTTGGTATATGTAAGGCAAGTAGGTATTGTTTCTTACACTGATTTGTATGCGGTGAATTGGATTAAAAAGTAAAATGATCGTACTGTAAATGTTAGGACTAAGTCTTTTTATAATCCGTTACTCAAAGCAAATTTCACCAACCCAACTCCATTTTTAGCGTTGGTTTTACTCATTAAGTTTTTACGATGTGTCTCTACCGTATTTACAGAGATAAATAGTTTTTCGGCAATTTCGTAGGTGGTTAACTCCGCACAAATGAGGTTTAAAATATCTTTTTCGCGTGGGGTAAGACGAATAACTTTATTTTCAAAAGGAACTCTAAAAGAATCTACTAACGCATCTTTTACATCTTCTACAAAATACGCTTCCCCTTCATTAACCTGTGTGATAGCCTCAATAAGCTGTTCTCTGCTACTGTCTTTTAGTAAATACCCATCGGCACCTGCTTTAAGGACTTCACGAATAATTTCTCTCTTATTATGCATGGTAAGCATAATTATTTTAACGCTTATTTTCTTCTTTCTGATTTCTAGAATAGCTTCTAGCCCAGTGAGATCAGGCATATTGTAATCCATTAAAACAATATCGACTTTATTTTCATCCAAAAAATCAAGTGATTTTTGTCCGTTGGAAGCCTCTCCAACTACGTTCATGCCGTCAATGCTGTTTATCAAAGACACTATTCCTTCTCTAAACATTTGATGGTCGTCTGCTATTAATATATCAATCATTTTAAAGGTATTTCTATGACTACTGTGGTACCATGCTTCGGTTTGCTATCAATATACCACGAACCATGTAAATTATCTACACGTTGGGATATAGTTCTCATTCCTAGTCCATTTATGACCTTAGAGTGATCAAAGCCAATTCCGTTATCTTCGAATGTAAGATGTATGCTTTTGTCAATTACATTAATTTGAAGCACAATATGATTGGCTTCTGCATGCTTGAGGGTGTTACTTATTAGCTCTAATAGCAACTTGAATATCTCTCTTTCTTTCCATACGCTTAGGCTGTTATGGTAGTTATCTAAAAACAAATCGAAACTCATTTTCCCACTATCGGTAACCGTATTTTTCAGATTCTCAATGGCAGGTATAAGTCCCATTTCATCTACACGGCCATCAGAAATATCATGAGAAATACTGCGGACTGTTTTAATAGATTCGTTTACTAAGGACTTCACATTTTCAATAGATTTATCATTTATGCCATCAGCGCCCTCAAACTGTAATTTAATGGTGGCTAATAGACCTCCAATCTTATCATGCAAGTCTTGCGCAATGCGTTTGCGTTCTTTTTCCACACCTTCTATTTGAGCCGAGTAAATGCTGATTTCTTGGTCTTTAATGAGGCTTTCAATTTCACTGTTTTTTGCTTCTACTTGCAACTGAATTAACTTTTGTTTCTCTTGATATAGGATGTAAAAAATGAAAACTAACAACCCAATAATGGCAATGACGGCTAATAGAATATAAATGGCCGTTTGCTTTAACTCATTAGACAGTTCCATTTTTTCTTGCTCTTTAAGGGCAAGGGTTAAATTTTGTTCTTTCTTTTCTACCTCGTATTGAATAGAAAGCTCATGAATGGCTTTATCTGTTTTTGCCTTAATATTATCTTGATTGATGTAGTAAGATTTTTCGTAGTATAGGTCCAAACTATCAATTTCTCCTAGGTACCCATAACACAACATAATGTTTGAATATAGGTCTTGTATACTAATAAGGTCATTCGTTTTTTGAGCGTAAGTGAAGGCTTTTTGGTAGGAGGAAATAGCCGCACGGTAATCATAGTTTCCCTCTAAATACACCCCTTCGTTTTGAAAAACACCAGCTAATAAACTAGGGTTGTTTTGCTTAAGGGCAATCTCTTTTATTTTATTGTTGTAATAAAAGGCAGAGTCAATATTATCTAAATAGTAGTGGGCAGAACCAATATTTTGTAAAAGGTTCAAATAATTAGGACTAAGCTGAGTTGGGTTTTCTTTAGATAATCCTTTTAAATAAAAATCTTTTGCTTCCTCAAATTTGGATAAATTTTCATTGACCTGCCCCAAGTTGTTACAAACTATAGCGTAGTATTTCCAGTTCGCCATTTTAATGGTGAGATCTAAAGCCCTTTTGTAATTAGCCTCCGCTTTATTGTTGTCGTCTATACCAATGTAAAGATTACCTAAACCAACATAGGTTTTAAGTATAGCAACCGTGTCGTTCGCATTTTTTTCTGATTTAAGAACGGCAATAAGGTGTTCTTGTGCTTTTGAAAACTGGTTCGATTGACGATAGTAATCCGCCAAACGTCTATGGGCATCATTAATCCCTTCAAGATAATTAATTTTTTCAGCTTCTTCAAAGGCTGAAATTGCCATCACTTCTGCTTTTTCATTATGATGAGAATTGTAATACCACGCCAATTTATTTAAGGTGTTAATACGAGCAGTATCTTTTTGAAACTCTAGGATGTTAAGCAGGCTGTCTTCTTTTTGTGTATTAGGATACAGGGTAGCAGGGTTGAGCGTCATACATACGCTTAACCCTAAGTATATTAAATGCTTAAAATAAAGTTTACTAATCATTTATGGGTGATGTTAATAGTAGGGAATTGGATGATTGGAACCGGAGTTCAGCTACATTTGATTTCTATTTTGCGCTAGAAACATTTTCGCGTGTTTTTTTGACTCTTTTTCTACCCGTACGACCTTCAATTAGTTGGAGTTCTAGCGGTTTACCATAATTATTGTCAACATGAAAGGGCGTTGATTTTTTTATGGGTTGTAAAGGGGTTTCTCCAGGGGTTACGGTGTAAATATGATAATTAATTTCTTTACCTAATTCCGTTCTACCGTTGTCTACTACAAACCCATTATCAACCTTTATAATGGCAATTACTTGACCTTCTTTCACTTCATAATCGATATCTAACATATTATTTTTTTTAGTTGTGTTAATATTAGACCCAAAAATAATTTTATTGAAGACGGATATTTCTAACGGAATACCGTGATTTTTCCTGTTTATTTAATAGCTGTATTATTGTAAGGAAATCAAAATCCAAGATCATGAAAAAACTAGTACTTCTATTAACGTTAATTACCGGAACTGTTGGAACATTATCAGCGCAAACGATTGTTACTTTTTATACTACCATGGGTAGTTTTGAAGTAGAACTATATGATAATTTGAAACCTATAACTGCAGGAAATTTTAAAACCTTAGTGAATGATAAGTTTTATGATGGTGTGATTTTTCATCGAGTGATGAACAACTTTGTAATTCAAGGGGGAGACCCTACTGGTACAGGTTCTGGAGGTCCAGGATATTCTATTCAAGATGAGTTTGATAGTACGCTATCGAATATAGAGAAGACGCTTTCGATGGCAAATTCAGGTCCCAATACGGGAGGAAGTCAATTCTTTATTAATGTGAAAAATAATGTGTTTTTAGACTTTGATAAAGCGCCATTAACTTCGGCCCATCCTGTTTTCGGGATTGTTATTAGCGGGTGGGATACCGTTGAGTTGATTGAAGCGGTGCCGGTAAATGGACAAAATAGACCAGATACTCCTGTGGTAATGGATAGTGTTAGAGTAACCCAGTTTCCGTTGGGAGTACAGCCCGTTATTATTGATAATTCTACTTTGGTTGTTTATCCAAATCCGGTAACGGAACAAAGTGCTTTAGAATTTAAGAGTGCTAGTAATGCAGCAATTTCTGTCCGTGTATATTCTCAAAATGGAATGCTTGTTTCAAGTCAAAATATTGCTGTTTTTGCAGGTTTGAATACTATTCCATTAATCAATATCGGAGTTCAAATGATTCCTTCTGGTTTGTATTTTATTGCGATTAATAATGGCACTGAAATAGTGAGAAAGAAGTTTGTGGTGATGAGGTAGAAATAATCTATCAAGTTTGTGCGCTTAAGGTATGTTTAAATGCTGGTTGAATCTTTGTGATTCACTCAAATTCATTGTATTATAATCATATTATTGCTCCAATAGCACGGCTAAAAACAGCTAGAAAAGAGTAAAGACACAACGTCCTTGAACTAGAG
>CAXMPG010000026.1:0-5276 GCA_964195485.1 uncultured Desulfobacterales bacterium | reverse complement strand
TACTATTAAAAAGAAGTATGCAAAAGCGGTTAAAAAAATTACATTTGCATCATGATGAAAAAATGGCTAATCATATTGGCAGTTGCTTTCTCAGCTATTGGGTTTAACGCATGTACTGAATACAGCAAGGTATTAAAATCTACCGATTTAGAATATAAGTTCTCCAAGGCTAATGAGTACTACGAAAGTGGCGATTACTACAAAGCGTATCAGCTTATTGAAGAACTTGCGGCTATTTATAGAGGCCAGAAAAGATCGGAGAAGTTGTTTTTCATGTTTGCCTATTGTGATTTTTACTTAGAAGATTATTTGTTAGCATCTCATCGTTTTACAGAATTCACAAAAACATTCCCAACGAGTCAATATACCGAAGAATGTTCTTTTATGGCTGCGTACTCCTTATATAAGATGTCGCCTCCACCAAAACTAGACCAATCAAACACCTACTCTGCTATATCAAATTTACAATCGTTTGTAGACCGATACCCAAGAAGTACGCGAGTTGATACGTGTAATAAGCTCATTATTGGATTGGAAAGAAAGATTGAAGAAAAAGTTTACGAAGGCGCAAATCAATATAAAAGAATGGAAGATTTTTCATCGGCAGTATTGACCTATGAAAACATTCTCAAAGATTTTCCGGACACCAAATACAGGGAAGAAATTTATTTCAATATTTATGATGCCTACTATGTACTTGCATTAAAAAGTATTCAGCAAAAAAAGAGTGAAAGAATTGACCAAGCTTTAAAAGCTTATGTTAATTTTGCAGATCGTTATCCAAATAGTCAATTCATGCCTGAAGCGCAGGAAATGTACGCTAGATTGGAGAAGCAGCAACAAAAATTTGAAAAATGACAAAAATGACATACAAAAGATCAGATGCTCCAGACACTACAATCACGCGTAATTCTAGTGATTTAGGAGACAAAGTTGGAAATCTTTACGAAAGTTTAGCCATTATTTCTAGACGTGCGGATCAAATAGGAAGAGATATTAAGGAAGAGTTGAACTCTAAATTAAGTGAATTTGCTTCTAGTTCTGACAACTTAGAAGAAATTTTTGAAAACAGAGAGCAAATTGAAATCTCTAAATATTACGAGAAATTACCTAAACCTTTAGCATTAGCTATGGTTGAATTTGAGAATGATCAAATTTATTACCGTAAGCCATCTGATGAAGCGGAAGAGACTGAATAATTAATTAAATTTACGCCTTATATGAAACTAGAAGGCAAAAAGATACTACTCGGTGTAACCGGGAGCATAGCGGCCTACAAGGCCGCTTTTGTTATACGGAATTTTGTAAAGTCAGGAGCAGAAGTTCGGGTTATCATGACCCCTTCCGCTACTGAGTTTATAAGTCCGTTAACCTTATCCACCCTTTCCAAGAACGAAGTTTATAGTACGTATATCGGTGATAAATCACAAGGTACATGGAATAACCATGTAGAGCTAGGTTTATGGGCTGATGTGATGCTTATTGCGCCAGCTACCGCGAATACCTTGGCTAAGATGAATACCGGAGTTACTGACAACTTACTTTTAGCGGTCTATTTATCGGCTCGTTGTCCGGTAGTAATTGCACCAGCCATGGATTTAGACATGTTTGAGCATCCAGCTACACGAAAAAACATGGCAGATTTACACGAGCGCGGACATCAATTTATTGATGCTGAATTTGGCGAGCTAGCTAGTGGATTAGTTGGTAAAGGCCGAATGGCAGAGCCAGAAAATATTCAAGAATATTTTGAAAGCAAATACGGAAAACAAAAGCCATTAGCAGGTCAGAATTGGTTAATCACCGCTGGACCGACTTTTGAGCCCATTGACCCTGTTCGTTTTATTGGTAATCATTCTTCTGGTAAGATGGGAGTTGCGCTTGCCGAGTCAGCGGCAAATAATGGCGCAACCGTAAACTTAATATCCGGACCAGGAACACCAGAGCTTTCGCATCCTTTAGTGAATCAAACCTACGTGCAGAGTGCACAATCTATGTTTGATGCCACTGTACCCTTATTTAAAGATTGTAACGTAGCCATTCTTGCTGCAGCAGTAGCAGATTATACTCCTTCTAATGTAGCTGATCAGAAAATAAAGAAAAAAGCAGGCGATTTCAGTATTGATTTAAAACCGACCCTAGACATTTTAAAACATTTAGGCAGTTTAAAAACAGCTCATCAAAAGTTGATTGGTTTTGCATTAGAAACTCAGAATGAAATAGAAAATGCCAAGAAAAAAATCAAGTCTAAAAACCTGGATTTAGTCGTGTTAAATTCCCTACAAGATAAAGGAGCTGGGTTTGGACATGACACAAACAAAATAACTTTGATTGATGCTAAAAATAATTTGGAAGAATTTGAGTTAAAGTCCAAATCAGAAGTAGCAAACGACATTATTAACGCCATTCAAAATCTATAATGAAGCACGTAAATAAAATTTTATTAATTGTATTTGGACTGATAGGCTTTCAATTATCTGCGCAAGAAGTACGTTGTAATTTAACGGTTAATACGGCACAGGTTTCGGGTGGCTCCGTTCAACTAGATGTTATTGAGTCGTTTGAAAGACAGGTTAACGAATTCCTAAATGAGCGTAGATGGACGAATGATGTCCTTAAAGAAAATGAAAAAATTGAATTCTCCATGCTTATTAATATCCAAGAAACTAATGGCTCTGGGGTGTTTAAAGCACAAACTCAAATTCAAACCGTAAGACCGGTCTATAAATCAGGATACAATACAGCCGTATTTAGTTTTAAAGATGACCAATTTGAGTTTTCATTTACACAAATGGACGTATTGAATTTCAACATCCAAAATTCTGGAGAAAGTAATCTTACCGCAATGTTAGCCTACTATGTTTACATTGTTCTTGCATACGACTATGAGACTTTCAGTCCGTTCGGAGGCAAGAAATATTTTGATTTAGCGATGAACATTGCCAATCAAAATCAAAACTCCCCTTACGCGGGATGGCAACCATTAGAAAATGATAAAAACAGGTATTGGATCGTTCAAAACATGATTCAACCTCGATACGAGAACATTAACAAGTGCTTGTATATGTATCATAGAAAAGGGTTAGACCAAATGCATAGTAATCCTGCAGAGGGTCGGAAAAAGATTATGGAAGCATTAGAATTATTACAAAAGGTATATGAAGATGTACCGGATGTGGTAAATATTCAAATTTTCTTTAACGCGAAATCTAGTGAAATCATTAGTATTTTCAAGGAAGGTTCACTAGACGAGAAAAAGAAGGTTATTGCCTTGCTGGATAAAATCTATCCTACTAACACGCAGAATTGGTCGAAAATTAACGGTAAATAAAGCCGTTATAATTTTATTTAAACCCCAACCAATTTTTCAATCTTAGTTTTAGTTTGAAAGTTACCAAATAAGATAGTTACGTTCTTACCCGAAATAGATAAAACCTCCCCTACCTCAGTACCCGTAGTTAATCGCACTTTAGAACCCACGAAAATGGGTTTAATTACTTTTTTAGGTTCTACCTTTTTACGTTCTACTTTGGGTTTGAAATTCTTTTTAATCTCTTTCTTCAGTTTCTCTTTTTTAGTAGAATCACTCAATTTTGTTTTTTCAATAATTAAGAATTTACGAACCTCATCCATAAATGGATTAGTGGCTTTGTTTCCTTTCATTTTAGTGAAAAACTGCTCTACTTTTTTACCCCAGTTAACGTATTTATTATTTTGTTCTATGAGGTTTTGTTGCTTTTGAATTTGTTGTGCTACGTGATGTTGTAAATCCTCGTAATACAACTTAGATTCCTCTGCATCTTTAGTCGATTTAAGTTGGGCATCATTAATTTTTTGAACCGATGATTTTTCCATTTGCAATTCTGCAATTAGCTTATCCATCTCTACCCGTTTAACATCCAATAACTTCTTAGCATCTTCAATTAAGTCGAGCGGAATACCATTGGTTTGGGCAACTTCAAACGTAAAAGAGGAACCGGGTTGTCCCACTGATAGCTCAAACATCGGAGCTAAAGATTCTCTATCAAATAACATGCTTGCATTCACGGCATTTTGTAACCGCGAAGCCTTTATTTTAATGTTGGCATAATGGGTAGTAATTACGCCAAAACAACGTTTATTATACAAGTTTTCAAAAAACACCTCTGCTAAAGCACCGCCCAATTCAGGGTCAGACCCTGTACCAAACTCATCCAGTAATAGGAGCGTTTTACGGTTTGCCACATCCATGAAGTATTTCATTCGCTGCAAACGGTAACTATACGTACTTAATTCGTTCTCGATTGATTGATTATCACCAATATCCGTTAGAATGGTATGAAACCAGCCCATTCTAGAACGGTGATCTACGGGTACTAATAACCCACATTGAAACATGAGTTGTAAAAGCCCTACCGTTTTTAAAGTAATAGATTTTCCTCCTGCATTAGGTCCGGAAATCACCATAATGCGACTAAACTTATCCATCTCAATGGATTGCGGGAAAGTAGGTTTACCGGCCTCCATATTAGCCATTAACAATAATGGGTGTTGCGCATCAATTAAATCAATGAGAACTTCTTTATGCTCTACGTGCGGTTTTAACCCATTCATTCGTTTGGCTAAACGACCTTTGGCTTGGATAAAATCTAACTCTGGAAGTAAATATTGGTAGGTTTCAATTAACTCAATATGATGACTCAATTCATTGGTAAGCTCCTTAAAAATTCGAATAATTTCTAAATGCTCTTCTTCTTCTAAATGTTCTAATTCGCTATGTAATGCCTGATTGGCCTTTGGCTCAATATATGCCACATGCCCGTTATTAGACGAACCTACAATTCCACCAGCAATACTTCTTTTATGACTCGCTGCAACGGCTAAAACCCGTTTACCTTTTACAAACGACTCACTGTTATCCGCTAAAACTCCTTCGCCTTGTAAACGTTTTAAAATCTTATCAAAATTGACATTTATCTTTTTCCGTAGCGAACGGATATCCATTCTAATTTCAAATAAGCGTGGGGAAGCATCATCTTTAATTTGATACTTCTTATCCAGTACTTTTTCAATAGGCTGAATAATTTCTTTGGAGTAATACGTGGTTTGAATTAAGCCAAAAAGATGTGGATATTGCTCTTCAAAATTCTTAATGAATTTAACCAATTGATTCGCTGTTCGACTTGCGTTTAAAAGTGCAATGAAACCATCGAGCGTTAACTGGCTTCCCTTCTTTTTAAGGAAAATGATTTCTTTGGTTATTTCCGTAAACTCTAACCTCGGAAAAACAGCTTCTT
>CAXMPG010000025.1:0-34493 GCA_964195485.1 uncultured Desulfobacterales bacterium | reverse complement strand
CAAGCAACTTTCTTAGTTTTGCAGCCTTGAAATAATCAAGCAAACTGGGTTCAAAACAATTATCAAATGATTAAATTTTTTGCCACTTCAACAGATAAAATATATGCTGTTGGTCTCTCCACAAATCTTACTACAGAAGACTTACCTAAATTAGAATGGCTTTTTGGCGATGCTAAATTGGTAGATTCTGATTCTTTAAAAGGGTTTCATATTGGTCCACGTAAAGAAATGATTACACCTTGGAGTACCAATGCGGTTGAGATTTCTCAGAATATGGGAATCGTAGGAATTGAACGTATTGAAGAGTTTTTTGCGGTATCGGATGACAAAGCAGATTACGATTCTATGCTTCAAGCCATGTATTCTGGTTTAAACCAAGAGATTTATACCATTGTAATGGAGCCTGAAAAGGTGATTTATATTGATGATTTAGCTGCTTATAATCAAAGTGAAGGTTTGGCACTAAGTGCCGAAGAAATTGAATATTTAGATTCTGTTGCTGTTTCTTTAGATCGTAAATTGACGGATAGTGAAGTGTTTGGTTTTTCTCAAGTAAACTCAGAACATTGCCGACATAAAATCTTTAATGGTCAGTTTATTATTGATGGCGTTGAAATGCCGGATTCATTATTTCAATTAATCAAGAAAACATCAAAAGACAATCCGAATAAAATTGTTTCTGCCTATAAAGATAATGTTGCTTTTGTAAAAGGACCAAGAGTAGAACAATTTGCTCCTGCGCATCCTGAAAAAGCATCTGAGTTTGAAACCAAAGAATACAATTCTGTCATTTCATTAAAAGCTGAAACACATAATTTCCCGACTACAGTTGAGCCTTTTAACGGAGCTGCTACTGGAAGTGGTGGTGAGATTCGCGACCGTATGGCGGGTGGTAAAGGTTCTATGCCTTTAGCCGGAACTGCGGTTTATATGACGGCATATTCTCGTTTAGAGGATGATGGAAATCGTGAATGGGAAGAAAAAATGGCTGCGCGTGATTGGTTGTACCAAACACCGATGGATATTTTAATCAAGGCTTCTAACGGAGCTTCTGATTTCGGAAATAAATTTGGACAACCATTAATTAACGGTTCTGTATTAACCTTTGAGCACGAAGAAGGTGGTAAAAAATACGGTTTCGATAAAGTGATTATGCAAGCCGGTGGTATTGGATACGGAAAACTAGAAGACGCATTAAAAGACACTCCTAAAGTTGGCGACAAAATCGTGGTAATGGGTGGTGATAATTACCGAATTGGAATGGGCGGTGGCGCTGTTTCATCTGTAGCTACAGGGGAGTTTTCTAGCGGTATTGAACTAAATGCTATTCAGCGGTCAAATCCTGAAATGCAAAAAAGAGCATATAATGTTGTTCGTGCATTAAGCGAACAAGACATAAACCCTATTGTTTCAATTCACGATCACGGTGCAGGTGGACACTTAAACTGTCTTTCTGAATTAGTGGAAGAAACCGGTGGTGTAATTGATGTAAATAAATTGCCTGTTGGCGACCCAACATTATCTGATAAAGAAATTATTGGTAACGAATCTCAAGAACGTATGGGATTGGTTATTGATGAAAAACATATTGAGCACCTTACTAAAATTGCAGAACGTGAACGTGCTCCAATTAATGTGGTAGGTGAAACTACAGGCGACCATCGCTTTGTATTTGAAAACAAAAAAACGGGTGTAAACCCAATGGATTGGGATTTACTTCACATGTTTGGTTCTTCGCCTAAAACAGTATTAACGGATAAAGCAGCGACTTCAAATTTTGAAGGTGTAACGTATGATGCCGCTAATATTCAAGAGTATTTGAATAACGTTTTACAGCTTGAAGCTGTGGCGTGTAAAGATTGGTTAACCAATAAGGTTGACCGCTGTGTTACTGGGCGTGTGGCTAAACAACCAACGGCTGGGCCACTTCAACTTCCGTTAAATAACGTGGGTGTGATGGCTATGGATTACCGTGGCGAAAAAGGAATTGCGACTGCTTTAGGGCATGCACCGGTTTCTGCATTGATTGACCCAACCGCGGGTTCTCAAGCAAGTATTGCCGAGGCATTGACCAATATTATTTGGGCACCAATTGATGACGGAATTAAAGGTCTTTCGTTAAGTGCTAACTGGATGTGGCCTGCAAAACAAGAGGGTGAAAATTCTCGTATGTATGAGGCGGTTCAAGGTATTAGTGATTTTGCCTGTGAGTTAGGATTGAATATTCCCACTGGAAAGGATTCTCTTTCTATGACTCAGAAATATAAAAACGATGTGGTTTACGCTCCTGGAACGGTGATTATTTCTGCCGTAGGCGAAGTAATCGATTTACGTAAAGTCGTGGAGCCGGTATTGAAACCGAACTTTGAATCTTCGTTAGTTTACGTTGATTTTTCTGAAGATGATTTCAAATTGGGTGGAAGTAGTTTCGCGCAAACTTTGAATAAAGTCGGCAACTCTGCCCCACACATTAAATCGGCTACAAAATTTGCAGCTACGTTTGATGCCGTACAGAACTTAATTACCGATGAAAAAATATTAGCCGGTCACGATATTTCTGCAGGTGGTATGCTTACCGCAATGTTAGAAATGGCTTTTGCTGAAACCGATTTAGGATTAAACATTGACCTTTCCGGTATCGCTGGTGCGGATGATGTACAATTATTCTTCTCTGAAAAAGCGGGTATTTTGCTACAAGTAGCCGATGCTGATTTAGCGGATGTTACCGATGCTTTAAAAGCTGTTAACGCAGTAAACCATGTGATTGGAACCGTAATTGGCGATAGAATGATGTCGGTTAAAACGACTTCTAAATCGTATATGTTTGACATTGATAGCTTACGCGATACCTGGTATAAAACGTCTTACTTATTAGATCAAAAACAATCGGGTAAAGTATTAGCTACCAAACGTTTTGATAATTACAAGAAACAAGCAATCTCTTACAAATTCCCAGAAGGATTTAAAGGGGATTTCGCAACGTTAGGATTAAATCCTGATCGTAAAGAAAAATCGGGTATCAAAGCAGCCATTATTCGTGAAAAAGGCGTGAATGGCGACCGTGAAATGGCGTACGCCATGTACTTAGCCGGTTTTGATGTGAAAGACGTTCACATGACCGATTTAATCTCAGGAGCGGAAGATTTAAGTGATGTTAACTTCATCGCCTATGTAGGCGGATTCTCTAATTCAGATGTGCTAGGTTCTGCTAAAGGTTGGGCGGGCGCATTCTTGTACAATGAGAAAGCAAAAGCGGCTTTAGATGGCTTCTATGCACGAGAAAACACCATGAGTTTAGGTATCTGTAATGGATGTCAGTTAATGGGCGAGCTAGGGTTATTATATCCAGAACACCAACAACATCCAAAATTAGAACATAACGATTCAGGTAAATTTGAATCTGGGTTTGTGAATGTTTCTATACCTGAAAATAACTCGGTAATGTTAGGCTCTTTAGCTGGAACTAAACTAGGAATTTGGGTGGCACACGGAGAAGGAAAATTCAACCTTCCAGAAGCAGAAAGCGAATACAATATTATTGGAAAATACAGCAATGCTGAATATCCAGGAAATCCAAATGGTTCAGATTATAACGCTGCTGGTATTGCTAGTGCTGATGGTCGCCATTTAGCCATGATGCCTCACTTTGAGCGTTCCGTGTTCCCTTGGAACTGGGGTTATTATCCAGATGAAAACAAAAATGATGTTGTTTCTCCTTGGATTCATGCATTTATGAATGCACGTAAATGGGTGGAAGAAAACAGTTAGATATTTAAAAATTTATTCACCGGGTGAATTTTCAAAAGATATAAAATAGTGATACGATGACTTGGAGTCATCGTATCACTAGACACAAAAAGACCTCCTAGATTTTTAAATCTAGGAGGTCTTTTTTTATAAATACTAAACCCGACTATTTTTTAAGCCATCGTATCACTAAAAGAAAGGTTTATTCATCGGGTGACTTCAAGTCACCCGTTTAATTTTTTAATATTTACAATGACCTTAACCTAATCCCTACAAAAAATGTTCTAGGCATTCCAGGACCATAGATGTAATTACTATCTCTATTTTTTCCAGTATCGAAATCGTTTTGATAGGCATTAAACAAATTTTTCGCTCCAGTAAAAACCTCTAACCCGGAGTCTACACTCTTTAAGCCAAATGTGTAACCTACTTTACACCCAAGCTCTGTAAATGAACTGGTGGTGGTATAGGTCGTTTCTGTGATTTCAGGAGCTCCCGCAAAATGAACCAAATTCATGGTGCCCGTATAAACCAAATTAACGGATGCGTTGAATTTCTCATTGGGTGTAAAGGATAATGTTCCATACCCATACACATTTGGAGTCCTCAAAAAATCTTTTCGTGCAGGTAAATTAACAGCGTATTCTACCGCATTATCAAAAAGGCTTTCTTGCAAGGTTAGTCCTGTTTCTAACTGTAATTTACGGTTGTAATTTCCTCTTAACTCTATTGTAACGCCTTGAACTGTTGCCCCATCACCATTCTGTTTTTCGAAGCGTTGACCAAATTCATCGGTACCTAAAGGTTGTAAGAAAAAGGCATCTTTTAAGTAAGTATAAAACCCTTCGAAGGTAAATCCTACTACATATTTTGATTTGGATAAATCGTAATTTATGGAAGCACTCACACTTTGAGAACGCTCCTCTTTTAGATCTGAGGCTAAACTTACTCTTGAGACTCCTCCTCCGGCAAAGGCGATGTGTAAATCGGTATCGAAAGCTTGAGGTGCTCTAAAACCCGAGCCCCAAGTTAATCTAAATTGGGTGGCTGTTTTCAACTTGTATAATAATGATACACGTGGACTTACAATGATGTGATCCACCAAGTTGTGCTTATCTGCACGGGCTCCAGTAAGTAAATTCATTGAGGGCGTTAATTCCCAATCACTTTGGAAAAACACGCCCAAATTTTCGGTTTGCTGATCAATTAAATAATTATACGATTCAATTTTGTCTACCACGTCATCGCTTACAAACTCTCCTCCAAAAGTTAATACATTTGAAAGACCCGTAAAGCTCTTAATTTTATGATTTACTTGTATTCCGCCTTGCCAAGTGGTGTTGTCAGAATATCCGTATGGCGGGTTTTCTAAATGGTTTTGGTAACCAGCACTATCATCAGGTATGATACCCGTGTAATGATCTCGCGTAGTGCTTTGACCAGCTGCGTAGGCAATAAATGAGGTACTATCATTATTGAAATTTAACTGATAATCTAGACTTCCAATCCATACTCTATGGGTTCTTTCTTCTGATTGTTGCGTTAAGTAAGCAGGTTTGTCAACCATTTCACCACCATATCGGTACTCCGTTAAATTACTCAAGCTCACCTCTATTTTTTGGTTTTTGGTGGGTTGAAAAAACATATTGGTTCCAAACGAATTATTTTTCAACTCAGGTAATTCAGAATAGTTGTCACCATTGTGATCATAATATTCTCGTGATCTGTTGTTAATGAAAAATGTAGCTCCTGCATTTTTTTTAGGATTCAAAATGGTTCCGTTTCCACTAAAAATATTGTCTTGGGCTCCTCCATTAATATTTTGATGGGTGAAGCCGATATCAAAATTGCTTTCGGTAGGGATTTTGGTAATCACATTTACGGTTCCCCCAATGGCGCTTGAACCATATAAGGCGGAACCTCCACCACGAACCACTTCAATGCGCTCAATCATATTTGCTGGAATTTGCTCTAACCCATACAACCCTGTTAGCGGACTAAAAATAGGTCGGCCATTGATTAGAATTTGAGAATAACCACCGGCTAGCCCATTCATTCTTAATTGGGTGTAATTACACGTTTGACAATCTGTTTCTACTCGAAGTCCGGGCTGAAACTTTAATCCTTCTGAAAGATTACAGGCTTGCACGTTTTCTAAAGTTTTACTGTCAATTATATTCACAATAACGGCCGATTCAGTTTGACGCTTAAAGGTTTTAGTGCCGGTAACCACAAACTTGTCGAGCATGATTTGTGACTCTTTCAAATCAAAATTAATAGTTGATTTAAGGTTTTGTGCATCTAAAACAAATGGTTTAGTAATGGATTCGTAGCCCATTGCAGAGGCCGTTAATTTGTAGTTTCCGTAAGGAATGTCTTTTATCAAAAAAGACCCAGTACTATTGGTAATTTCTCCTAAGGAAGTCCCAGAAATTTGAACGGTGATAAATTCTAACGCTTTATCATTGGCGGTAACCAGGCCTGAAACCTCGCCAGTTTGTGCTTGACTAATTAGCGAAAAACAGAAAGTAACGGTTATTAATATAACCAATTTTAATAATTGCATTCTAAATTTTTAGATGGTGCAAATATCATTATTTAGATTAGTCTAACAAAGAGTTGAAGGTAGATAAAAATATTATAGCTGAATAAGATTTTTAGTCTCTGCTTATGTGATTTTATACTCTCCTCTAAAGCAAGTCACTTCGAGGGTTAACTTTTATTGGAGCATTTCAAAAGGGGCGTTTTTCGCTACGCATAATCAAAGTCATGAGATGTGAATATCTGCTAAGTCTACTGTTGTAAATGCAAATAGTAAATGTTTTTAGTTAATTTATTAACGATAAACAATAATTTAATCTATTATTGTAATAATAAATTTAAACTATGAAAACAAGAGATTTTATTATTGCGGTTGCCTTTTTTTTAGGGGTGGGATACTTGTTAACCATCATCCAATTTGACTCGGATGAGCCATCATTTTATGTATTCGTCATAATTATGGTGGGTATTTTTGTATTTAACTTCTTGGCTCGTAAAAGCTATAGTTTAAAACCGTATTTCACATCAAAATTCAATGTGCTAACTTCAAAATACAATTCTGTTGTTTCAAGTGAATTACCCAAAGAGTTGATGTTTCAAAAAATGCTTGAGGTACTAAGGAACCAAGGCTTAAAAGTCGTTTTTGAAAGTGAGCAGAACCTTCAGATTCTTGCTACGAAAGGAATTTCATGGAAATCCTGGGGAGAGAATATTTACATTGATTTTACGGAGAAAGACAGTGTAATTCAAATGAACTTTACTTCTACAACCGTTATGGGTATTTTTTCATGGGGCGCGAATGAGAAAAACTATTCTAGTCTTTTATTCAATTTTGAGGAATCCTTAACCATTTAGAAAATGAAAATAATCGTAAATCTAGACGTAATGTTAGCCAAACGAAAAATGAAAGCCAAGGAACTTTCAGAGATTATTGGCATTTCAGTGGTAAATATTTCTATTCTCAAACAGAGTAAGGGTAAGGCAATTCGGTTTTCAACTTTAGCGGCTATTTGCAAGGCTTTGGATTGTCAACCTGGTGATATTTTGGAGTATTTGGATTAACACTTTAATGATACGATTACTCGAAGTCATCGTATCACTTGATATTTTAAACTCACGGGGTGACTTGGAGTCACCCCGTGAGTAAATTAATTTATTTCACATTATCCATAATTTCTTGAACTACTTCAGGGTTTAATAGTGTTGAGGTATCCCCTAAATTATCGGTTTCGTTACAGGCTATTTTACGTAGAATTCTACGCATAATTTTACCGGAACGTGTTTTAGGTAAGCCATTGGTAAATTGCATTTTATCTAGTTTTGCAATAGGTCCAATATGCTCTGTGATAATTTGATTAATCTCTTTTCTAAGGTTGTCATGGTCGCGACCTTCACCTATTTCTTTCAAGGTAATGTATCCGTACAATGCATTTCCTTTTACATCATGAGGGAAACCTACAATAGCAGATTCAGCTACCGCTGGATGTTCGTTGATTGCATCTTCAATTGGTGCGGTACCTAGATTGTGTCCGGAAACAATAATTACATCATCTACACGACCTGTAATTCGGTAATATCCCACAGTATCGCGTAAGGCGCCATCACCGGTGAAATACATATTCTCATAAGTGGAGAAATAAGTCTCTTTATAGCGTTGGTGGTTTCCCCAAATGGTACGTGCCATTGATGGCCATGGATACTTAATACACAATCTTCCGTCTACTTGTTTTCCGTCAATCTCATTCCCATGTTCATCCATTAAACAAGGTTGTATACCCGGTAGGGGAAGAGTGGCATACGTAGGTATAGTAGGGGTTACATACGGAATTGGAGATAACATTATTCCACCCGTTTCTGTTTGCCACCATGTATCCACAATGGGTGAATTTTTCTTTCCTACATTATCATTATACCAGTGCCAAGCCTCTTCGTTGATTGGTTCACCAACGGTTCCCAGTACCTTTAGAGAGGATAAATCGTAACGATTAACATGATCTAATTTCTCTTTCGCTAACGCGCGAATTGCGGTTGGAGCAGTATAAAACTGAGTCACTTTATGCTTTTCAACTACTTCCCAAAATCTTCCAAAATCAGGGTAACTTGGTACGCCTTCAAACATTAATGTAGTTGCGCCATTAGCCAATGGTCCGTATACGATGTAGCTATGACCGGTAATCCAGCCAATATCAGCTGTACACCAATACACATCATCGTTACGGTAATTAAATACGTTCTTAAAAGTATACGCTGAATATACCATATAACCTCCTGTAGTATGCACCATTCCTTTGGGTTGGCCAGTAGACCCAGAAGTATACAAAATGAATAATGGGTCTTCAGAATCCATTATTTCTGCAGCACATTCTTCAGAAGCGCCATCTAAAAGGGGTTGTAACCATTGGTCGCGACCCATTTTCATGTGAATATTTGAATTTATTCGTTTAGCCACCAAAACGTTTTCTACGCCAGGAGTGCTTTCGAGTGCTTCATCTACAATTCCTTTTAAATCAATGGTTTTTGCACCACGATATGACCCATCAGAAGTAATCACCATTTTACAATCGCTATCATTAATTCTGGTAGATAAAGCAGTTGCCGAAAACCCTGCAAATACCACAGAATGAATGGCTCCAATTCGGGCACAAGCCAATAAAGAAATAGCCAATTCTGGAATCATTGGTAAGTAAATGCAAACTCTATCGCCTTTACCAACACCATTGTTTTTTAGTACATTAGCAAATTGATTTACGCGCTTGTGTAACTGATTATAGGTAATATGTTCTGCGGGGTCGTTCGGGTTATTGGGCTCGAATAAAATAGCCGTTTTCTCTCCTTTTGTAAATAAATGACGGTCGATACAGTTTTCAGTGATATTGAGTTTAGCACCTTCGTACCACTTCACTTCTGGTTTCTTAAAATCCCAGCTTAAAACTTTATCCCATGGTTTACGCCAAACAAAATGTTCTTCTGCAATTTCACCCCAAAAATTTTCTGGTTCACGAACCGATTTACGATAAACTTTATAATATTCTTCGAGGTGTTTTATGTGATAATTGCTCATTTGGCTTTCAAATTTGGCAGCAATTTACAAAGAATTTTGGGCTAGACCTATTAACCCAAGATATTTAAGGTCCCATAAACGATTGGCATAATGCGTTAGGAATTGCTTTTATTTCCGCTAATATTTTTCATGAAATAAAAAAAATGCAAAGTTACTTTAGCCGGTTTATTTGTGAATAGAAATCGCTAAGGATTCATTTAAAAAAACTACTCTTCATCACAATCACAATACTCGCCATCAGCGGTATTTATTTGGCCCTCACACACATCTTGCCCTACAACTTCATACATCGCAGATCCATCTGCACTGCGTGCGATACACGTTTTTGTATCATCTTTTTTACAACTCCCCAAGAACAATAGACCTACACTTAATACAACAACAAGTTTCATCTTATAAATTTCAACCATAACGAATATAAGCGCATTCGTATTGCATTAAGTAAACGATTTAGCTTCGTGTAAGCCTTGATATTATCTCGGCATATTGAGGGAACTCACGAGTCAACTCATCGGCTTTAGCCATCTCAAAATCAGCAAAATCAAACCCTGGAGAAACGGTACACCCCGCTAATGAATAGGCATTAATCGTACTTACTTCAGATGCAAACCAATCGCCTGCTTTAACTACATATTGGGGTACTTCGCCAGAGGAGAAATCATTACCAATTTTCACTAAACTGTAAACTCCTTGTTGAGAAATTATATGTAAGTCAATGGCTTTTCCATCATAAAAATGCCACATCTCATCTTGACGAATTCGATGAAATGCAGAAAAATTACCTGAAACTAACAAAAAGTAAATAGCGGTAGAAAAACTTCGTGTTTCTGCTCCCAGATACGGGTCTTTGACTTGACCTTCACTTCTGTAGGTTTCTTTATAAAAACCACCTTCTGGATGAGGTATTAACTCCAAATGAGCGGTGAGTATTTGAATGGTTTTATTGGTTTTGTGTTCCATACTTTCTTTACTCAAAGAAAGCTATTTTTTGGAGTAGAAACAAGCAATAATTCAGAAAGCCTGAATGCTATTAAATCTAGGAATCCTGTTGGGCTTTTTCTTCTTTCTCTAACGCCTAATAGGTTTGCCATGTAATTCAATGACAAGGATTTTTTTTCTTCTACGTCCGCCACTTTTTTAGGATTAAAGCTACATTCCAAACGTTGAATAATAGGTTTGATGGGTTCATTTAGTAACGTTTTTATGGACACATTTCCTCCACAAGACATTGCTGCTACTTTATTTTCTCCAAGGTATATAACCTTGTCGGTTCTGCCATGTAAAGAGGAGATGTCATTTCCAATATAATATTCATTTTCGCCTAAACCTATGGCTAAAGTATTCTGATTTGTGTTTCCAGCCACGATGTTACTGGGGGTGTTTTTTGACATCACTAGAACAGAATACGCGCCTTTTACTTGATCCAAAGCTACTCTCACCGAGTCGTGTAAACTTAACACCTCGTTTATCTGAATTTCATCAATTAATCGCACTAAATACTCCCCGTCACACTCCCCTTCAAAAACATGAGCTCTAGATTCAAAATCAGAACTTAACGTTTTAATGTCATGAATTTCACCCATGAAAACCAACGCCAAATCACCCATAGTAATAATGTGTGTTTTAATGGCTTGCTGCGTAACTTTTCCAATATTCAAATCTTCTTGAAAAACCAAACCTGAATTTACCGTTTTTAATTTCAAGCTTCCTTCCATTAAAGGGTCAAGGAAATTAAGATGCGGTTCAAAAACATGAAACTCATTTGTTTGTATTACTAATTTTTCAACCTTATGGTTCTGAGATGTTTTTTAGAAAATTCATTTAATTGCTTATAGGCATCATGGCCTCCTAAATATCTATAAATGTGCTGCATGTGTTGTCGTAGTTTGTAATAGTGATTTATAAAAATCTTGCAACACAAATAAACAGTGAATTCGAAAGACTAACTTTTTTTTGGGGGTTTGTACGTTTTTTTACGGAGTTTGGAATAAGTGCTAAGGGGAATGATATTTATGGTAAATCTAATCGGACCTTTAGGTCATGGCGATAAGCTCTGCTTACTGGAATGACAATGTCTTGAATCAATAATGAATGGTTCTCAATGTCTTTAATGGCAGATAGGTTAACAATATACGAACGATGGACCTTCATAAATGCTGGTTTAGGTAACCTCAACTCCATTGCAGTAAGTGTAGAATGAACGATTAGTTTTGCGCCATCTTTCATATACAAGGTGAGATAATCTCCCAGGGTTTGTACCACGGTAAGATCATCAAAAGAAACTCTAATTAATCGTGCTTCTGATTTCACATACATATCTCTTTTTTCATCAGTACTTGTTTCTTTAAGTTTCAATCGCAAACGCTCTATGGATTTGTTTACGCGTACCAAGCTTGCTGGTTTAGGAATGAAATCTAAGACCTCATATTCAAAGGCTTCTACGGCATAATCGGAGTTACTGGTGATTAAAATAATTTCAGGTAGGTTCATGGAAGATGCCAAGAGATCCAATCCTGTAAACTCTGGCATTTCAACGTCCAAAAAAATCACATTTACTTCATTGTTTTTTAGAAAGGTTTGAGCGGTTAATGCAGATTCAAAAGAACCTAAGACTTCTACGTCATTAAATTTTTCTAACAAATAATTGATTGACTCTCGTGCCATTAAATCATCATCTACAATTATTACTTTCATTTACGTTTATTTAAGTTTGGATATCAATATTTTCACAGCTCCTGTAGTTGTTTCTAAATCCCGAATTATGTTTTTAAAAGGGGTAACAATATCGCTGAATTTAGGGGTGTTTTTCGCTATACTTTCTAAGTCACTACATTGAGAATACAATTTTTCTAAGCCCATCATTTTCACGGATGGAGCCAGTTTATGCACCCAAGCTTTTATTCCATCTACATTTCTATCTGCCAAAAGGACTTTTCCATGTTCTAACTCTTTCGGGGCCACTTTTAAATACAGCGTTGCCATTTGAGTAGCATAAGCCAGATCATTTCCATACAGCTCTGAAAGTATAGATGGGTTTATACACTCTGGCAGAATTAAAGACATAAAACGGGAGCTTTCACTACCTTTTGAGTTTGCTTGAATTGTTACGCCTGTGTTTTTAAGAATTACAGATTCCAATTGCTCTGGAGTAAAAGGTTTTGTGAGGTAATCATTAATTCCAGCAGATAACGATTTTTGAATTTCATCAAAAAGCCCTGCAGCGGTTAATGAAAGTATTGGTACGCTGTTATTCGGATTATTGAAGTCGCTTCTTATTTTTTCAGCTACTTCATACCCCATTAAATGCGGCATTTGCATATCTAATAAGAGAATGTCATATTTTACTTTTTTCGTGAATTCCCAAGCCTCTTGTCCGTCAACGGCTAAGTCATACTTTACATTCCACTTGTTCATTAATGCGGTAATATACTTTCCGTTTATCTCACTATCTTCCGCAATTAATACGTACAAGTTTGCTAACCCAACTTTCATGTTTTTAGGTTGAGTAATCTGTTTAGCCTCTTTTCGAGCATTGGTTTTCCTAGCCTTTAGCGTGAATCTGAACGTAGTTTCTTTATTAGGAATGCTAGTGGCTGAAATATCACCACCATGTAACTCCACTAATTTTTTACAAATAGCTAAGCCTAAGCCTGCGCCCATATTCGTTTCTTGTAAATGACTTTGTACTTGAATAAAACGATCAAAAATATGGTCGATTTTTTCTGGTGCTATTCCTATTCCATTATCCGTTATCTTGAACTCTAGTAAATCTATTTCGTTCGAGCTTTCTAGTAATACGCATGACACGACAATACTTCCGTTAGTGTTGAACTTGATGGAGTTACCTATTAGATTTAATAGTATTTGATTCAAAAGGGTTTTATCCGCACGAATATTTTTTGGTATTAATGGGTCTATTGAAAACGTAATAAGATTACCCTGTTCTTGGGCTTTATAGTTTAAGGTTTTACAAATCATTGAAATTGAATTCTCCAATTCAATTTCACTGAGCATTAACTTCAATTCTCCCGATTCTATTTTAGAAAGGTCTAGCACATCACTAATTAATCCGTGAAGTATATCGGTAGCAAATTTCAAGTCATTTACATATTGATCTTGTTCTTCATTAAGATCTGTCAATAATAATAGATTTGCCATGCCCAAAACAGCATTTAGAGGGGTTCTAATTTCATGGCTCATTTGAGCTAAAAATAGCTTTTCAGCCATCTGTGCTTTTTCGGCTACATCTTTTGCCTTTTCTAGTTCTTTTTGTAAATCCTTTTGGTATGTAATATCCAAATGAGCGCCAATAGAACCTTCAACTTCTCCTTTTATATTATAATAAGGTGCGCCACTGATGGCTACCCAAATGTATGAGCCATCTTTTCTTCTCAACTCTATTTCATACACTCCTGCCTGTCCGCGCATTCTATTATTAGAATGCATTTCCATTATTTTGAAATCCTCTGGTTTTAAAAACAAACTCTGAGGATACTGCCCTAATAACTCTTCGGCTGTATATCCTGTCATGTCACAAAACCAACGGTAAGCCTTTTGTATTTTTCCAAAATTATCTACCTCAAGAAGTCCTAGCTCCATTCCTTCCAGAATACCTCGGTACTTTTTTTCACTTGCTTCAAGCGCAGTTCTTGTAAATACTAATTCTGATATATCTCTCGCAACGGCAGTGATATGAATATTTTCTGGATCAGAAAAGTCAATTTGAACTTGCTGACCAAGCCATAACAAAGTATTATCCGTTTTTATAATAGGGAATTCTAAATAGCTTTTTTCTGTTTTATTTTCGAATGCACTAAAATAAAACTGCTGAACTTCGTTTTTGAAATTAGGATGAATAAACTCCAAGTAATGTGCACCTATTAATTTTGAATAATCATGTCCAGTGAGTTCGCTACAAACTGGACTTACATACGTGAAATACCCATCTACACTTATTTTAAAAATAATATCACTGGCAGATTCTATAAGGGCTTTATATTCTTCCTTGCTTTGGTTTAATTCTTTGGTTCTTTGTTCAATTACTTGTTCCTGAGAGTTGTTTAATTCTCTTAACTTTTCGTTGGATAAATAAAGTTCCAAGGCCTTTTTTTCCAGAATATTTTCCGCTTCTTTTCGTGCACCAATTTCTCGTTGCAGCCTGCGTTGTAATATATCTAGTTCACTCAAATTTCTTTTGTAATAATAAATTCAACTTTCAATCCATCTTCCCCACGCAGGTTCATTTCTACCGTTGCCTTTTCATCAAAATGTACAATAGCAGATTCAAGTAGCCCATAAGCAAAGTCTCCTAATTTTCTATCTGATTGGTAAACCATTTTTAACATGTTTTCCGATTCTTCAATAATGTCAAACTTTGGTAATTCTGCATCTGGATATAGCTTTAGAACCTCTACATGAATGTAATTATCTAATGATTTTAGAAAAACAAAAAGGGTTAATTCAGGACTAAAAAAGTAGCTATGTTTATTATAAAAAACACCAAAAATATGATTGCCAAAAGCTCTTAAAACCGCTGATAGTTCTAGATTAGAAACTTTACAGTACTCCACTAAATACATGACTAACTCTTGATGGCTATAGGTGCCAATCGAGGTGTAAACACCACCCGATTTTGGCTTCGTTTTTTCAATAAGCTGATCCACCATTTCGTAACTAGTCAACTCTTCTATAAAACTAAAAAACTCTGTAAAAACGATTCCTTTCATCCAATACTTAATTTTTAAATGCTGTTAGTGCGTAGTAAAACTGCGCATAATTTCGCAGGCATAAAGTTACGAAGGTTTTTTAGAATCGTATCTCTTTTTGCGAATACATTAAATCTTAAAGCAGAATGATTTTATTCGTTGAGAATCATAGCATATTTCTTCTCCTAGAAACCAAGAAGTAAACGGAAGTCTTTACCCAATAAAAAGTGTCTTTACTTCTTTGAGCTCCAGTGTTTCTAACTTTAAACGTGTTTTATTATATTTGAAAGAACCATATTCATCTATTAAAATTTTGAGTGAAAACTTTGTATCCTTTCGAAAACTGGTTCAGCGGCTATTTTATCCATTAGTTGTAATGGGTAGTTTGTACGCGACTCTTATTGCGCTTGATTATTTTCCTAGGTTATATCAGCCTCTTATACCAGCGTTAATAGTAATTGCACTCCTACTAATAGTTTTCATTTTTGAACAAACCTATCCCATAGGAAAGAGTGGAATGTACCTTTAGGAGATACTTTTACAGATGTATTGCAAACGTTTATAGCCTTGTCAGTAGCTTCCAAATTGGTGGAATTTGGATTGTTTTTGTCGCTAATATATCCAATTTCGAAACTAAACGACTTAATTGGCTACTCGGTTTGGCCGAAGGATCTAAACCTAATTTTATAATTAGCTTTGATACTAATCATTGCAGAATTCTTTTTCTATTGGGTGCATAGGTTTTTGCATACTAATTCAACCTTATGGAAATGGCATTCCGTTCATCATGCATGCGAAAGACTCTATTCAATAAACTCCGGGCGGTTTCAAGCATTAGAAACCATTATCATCACCTTATTCTATTATTTGTCCATTGTACTATTTCAGGTACTTGATGAAGTCGTAATTCTATTTTATGTGGCCACATTAGTTACCGGCTTTTTGGAGCATGTTAACATTGATTATAGAGCTGGTGTATTTAATCATATCCTTAATACTGCGACTTTGCATCGCTGGCATCACTCTATTAGAGTAGAGGAGTCCAGTAATAGTTTTGGAAGGGTTTTAATTATTTGGGATATTATTTTTTCCACGTACTACTTACCTAAAAATAAAGAAGAAGAAATAGGTATTAATAATGAAGTAAAAGTGCCCAATACATTAATGGGTTAATTAATGTATCCGTTTAAATCTTAACAGGACTTATCATATTTCAATCATCATCAACAAATAGCCTAAAACGGCACCGCCAATAACGGCCCACATAGCGTTCATTTTTTTAAATCCGAAGGTGGCAGCAATACTGAGAACTGCAATTAAGATGCTTCTCCAATCAGAAAGGGTTTCAATACTCATGGTAACTAATACACCGCCAATAACAGCTACTGCGGCAACATTTACTGAATCTAAAAAGAACCCAAGTGTAGCTGATTTTCTGATTTTTGGGACGAGTGGATTTAGTATTAACACCAAAATGAAAGAGGGTAAAAACAAGCCAACACTTGCTAGAATTGCGCCTGATAAACCGGTAAGTTGATATCCAATAAATGTAGCGGTGGAAAGTATTGGCCCTGGAGTAAACTGACCTACGGCAATGGCATCCATAAGTTGCGCACTTGTTAACCATCCTTTTGATACAAGTTCTGCGTCTAAATAGGCGAAAAGAACATAGCCTCCGCCATATAAAACGAGTCCAATTTTTAGAAATACCCAGAATACATTCATTGAGGTTATCCCAATAATAGATGGTGAAATAATAGATGTAAGAAATATCGGGGCTACGGATAACCCACCTTTGCCAGGCTTATTATTCTTCATGTAGAAATATGCCAATCCCACCACTCCAGCGCCCAAAAGAGCCATGATTTCGTTAACGCCAAGTATGGATGCGATCAATACTAAACCTCCTAATATGCCAAGTTCGGTGCTTTTAATAGATTTCTTACCTAGCTTTATTACAGCCGACATAATTATTACTAAAACTGCGGGTTTAATTCCATACACAAAGGGTTCAAATTCCGGTAAATGACTATACGTTGCATACAACCAAGCAAATACTCCAGTAATAAAAATAGCGGGTAAAATGAAAGCTAATCCACCTACAAATAGACCTAGATTTCCTGCTCTTTCTTTCCCCAAATGCATGGTCATTTGAGTAGAGTTAGGTCCAGGTATTAAGTTGGTAGCACCCATTAAATCTAAAAAATGTTGGTGCGTTACCCATTTACGTTTTTCAACCACTTCGGCTTCTAACATAGCTACATGAACCGCTGGCCCGCCAAATGCAAATAAGCCAAGTCTAAACATCACTCCGGCTACTTCTTTTAAATTACTCATGGCTGCAAATGTATGCTTATGCAATTATGGCTTTGTCATTCCTAAGTAAAAAGCCTTCCGTACCGGATAAGGAGAAAATGACATTGACAAATTTTATTTCAAAATATCACAATAAACCAATGTTAATTTTGTTTAAATAATACGAAAAGACAAATACTTCATTTTTATTTCTAAACAGAATCAGATTTAAATTTCTGAATCAAATTTAAAAGCTATTATATGAAAACGGGTTTACTAGTCTTGTTATGTCTTTTTTTTTCGGTTACCGGAATTACTCAAACACGTAAAGAGCGGAAGTTATATCCACTTTTAGAGCAGGAAAACTATCCTAAACTTCAGAAAAAAGCAAAGAAAATTCTAATTAAAGACGGCAATAACCCGTACGCTAATTATGCCATGGCGGAATACTACTTACATAAGTATTCTAGTACCAAAAGCACCGCTGGAAGGAAAAATTCGATTTCAAAATCACTCAAGTACATTCAAAAAATACCTATCCATACCAGAACGGAGTTTACCGCATTATCGGATACGATTCATGAAATTTTGATAGTTAATGCCCTTGATTCGAGCATGAAGGCAAGCATCAATAGTCAATACCGTAGTTGGCTATTGGTGTACTTCAATGATTCGGTACCAAGATTTAAACGTAACGAAATGAGGTCTATTGAGGTGGCTATTTTAGACAGTGCTAGAATCGGGGATAGCCTTCGTTACGTTATGCTAAAAATGGCTAAACGGCTAGAAGGAATAAGATATAAATACGCAGGTACCAGTCCTTCAAAAGGGTTTGATTGTTCGGGTTTTACCCAATATGTGTACAAGCAAGTAGGAATAGAAATCCCCCATAATGCCCAGATGCAAAGTGATTTAATAGCTAATAGAGTAGATTTAAACGAATTAAAACCAGGTGACTTGGTGTTTTTTGGTTCGTGGAATGGAAGTAAACAAAGAACCATTCATGCTGGAATTATTTATGATAAATTGGGTGAGGATATTACGGTAATTCACTGTGTGTCTGGCGGAGTAAGTATTGAGGGCAAAGATTCTAGTTGGGATAGATACTGGATTGGTAGGGTGTTATTTGGTATTAGTATGGATAAACTGGCAAGTAGATAATCGGGAATTGGTAACCTGGAATAACTATAAAAATCTACAATTAGGCAATAACAAAATAATTACCTCGTCACATCTTATTTTCTGTAAATTTGCATTCAAATATTTTACTAGAAACTTCTCCGTATTTGGGCAACTGATTTCGGATTTAATAAAAACATAAAAGATGTATCCTCCAGAATTAACAAAACCAATGGCTGCAGAGCTTACTGATGCGGGTTTTACCCAATTGAGTACAGTTGAGATGGTTAACGAAGAAATGAAAAAAGAAGGAACTGCTATTTTGGTAGTGAATTCTGTATGTGGTTGTGCTGCAGGTAGCGCACGCCCAGCGGCAAGAATTGCTGTTACTAACGAAAAGAAACCAGATAGGTTTTTAACCGTTTTTGCAGGTGTAGATGCTGATGCGACCAATCAAGCGCGTAAATTCATGTTACCTTATCCAGCTTCATCGCCTTCCATGGCTGTTTTTAAAGATGGACGTTTAGTTCACTTTTTAGAACGTCACCATATTGAAGGAAATAGCGCAGAAACTATTGCTGAGAATTTAGCAGCTGCTTTTGATGCTTTTTGCTAGAGTGTAAAAACTAATTTATTTAGGAGCGTTTCAGAGAAATCTGAAGCGCTTTTTTTATGGGGTTAATTGAAAAGAATTTCAAAGATTAAGGTATTACGATTCATTAAGAAATACCTCTTCACTTTCCTTCACTTCTTAATGGTTAGAATAGAGACTGAATAGGAATAATAGCGGTGTGTTTTTAATAAAGGTTTGAACCATTAACGTATGAAGAAACATTAAGGAAAAAGATTCAATAGCTTACTGCTCCAAGGCCTTATCTATCACCTGTTCTTCAATCGTATCTTTCGCCTCATCTAAAGCTTTTTGAATTTCCTCCGGGTGATACCAATCTGATTTTGTAATAAGCGGAATTACTTTATCTGTAATATTTCTAATTCCATTATAGGCAACAGAATCATCCAAGGTTTTCTTATTCACGATGGTTATTTGCGTGTTTAAGAAATCAAATATATAGAAAGTCACACTTAATAAAATGATGGTTTTAAGCATTGAAAAAACGCCTCCCATAATTTTATTAAGTGGACCTAAAGCGACCATCTTTACAGCTTGATTTACAATTTTGGCAATTAAATGAACGCCAAAGATGATTCCCATAAAGGTGATAGAAAATGCAGTAATAGAAATATACTCTTCGTTAATTTCTGTTTTACTTTTAAGTAATTCGGCCACTACATCCGAAAAATAAATGGCGCCAATAACCCCAAGAATTAAAGCTACAAAGGAGGCTAGTACAATTACAAAACCTTTAGAAAACCCTTTATAAAAAGAGAATGCTAAGGCAATTAATACAAAGCCATCAATGTAATTAAAATCCATTTAGTACGTATTACCCTGCTTGATCAACACTAGCTGAAATCACTACAATTTGAGCAATATCTCTGTCAAACATATAAATTCCGCTACCAGATTCTGTACCAATAATTTTTAATTTATCTAGAATAGTGCGTGCTAAAGCTTCTTCTTCAATTTGTTCTGATACATACCATTGCAAGAAATTATGCGTGGTATAATCTTGTTCGCCTAACGTTAAATGAACCAATTTATTGATTTCGTTAGTCACTCTTATTTCATGTTCTAATAACTCGGTAAAAAGAGCTTTTAAATTATCAAAATTATGAGGTGGTTCTTCAATAGCAGGAACTTGTGCATCTGCTCCACGCTCTGTCATAAACTTGATGAGTTTTAGCATGTGTTGACGCTCTTCATCTGAATGTTTATACATGAAGTTAGCCACTCCCTCAAAACCTTGTTTTTCAGCCCAAACAGCCATTGATAAATATATATTAGATGAAAATCCTTCTAATATGATTTGCTTATTTAAAGCCGCTTCTACTTTCTTTGAAAACATAGTTGTAATTTTTCTCAAAGATAACAAACTAACTCTTTTGTTAGGTGAGTGAGACTTAATTATTCCAGCTGCGTTTCTCATAAAAAGGTGTTAGGTAGGCGATGTATTTATTGTTCGATAAAGAACAATTTTAAGTCCCATATTACAGGGTCAAATACCTTTTTATTTACGTTGATTATTTGATTTAACTATTTGCTAATACAAACAAAATATCCCATTAACATATAAAACCCTACATTTGCACCATAATTAATCGCTGCGTGATGCCCTTCACGTGAAAATCACAAAGAAATTCTCGTAGTACCTCCTGATTAATATCAGGACACCCAATAATATTTCATGGGAAGAAAAAACAAAGGAAAAATACATTCCAAAAAAGGAAAAAACCTTAAAAATATAAAAGACAATATCTTAGATGTTTTTACACAAGCACCTAATAAAATACTTAATCACAAACAAATATCCGCTCGGCTAGGTTTCACTAGTGGGAGCGATAAAAATATCGTTATTAAGGCTCTTGGCGGATTAAAATCTGCTGGGAAAATAAAAGAAACAGAACCGGGTAAATTCGCAATGATTTCTACGCCTAAATTTATTGAAGGTAAAATTGAGCTTAAAAGAAATGGCGTAGCTTTTGTGATTTCTGACCAATTAGAAGACGATGTTTTTATTCCGCCAAAATTTGTTCATCATGCGTTAGATGGTGATATCGTAAAAGTGGCTTTATTAGCTAAACAAAGAGGTAAAAATCATTCGGGTCAAGTAACTGAGATCCTTGAGAGAGCGCAAGAAAATTTTGTTGGGATTATTGATATCTCCAAAAATTTCGCTTTCTTAATACCGGATAAAGCTAATATGCCTGTCGATATTTTTATTCCACTTAGCAAACTTAAAGGAGCTAAAAACGGAGAGAAATGTATCGCTAGGATAACAGAATGGCCCAAAGATGCTTCCAGTCCGTTTGGAGAGGTAACAGATGTTTTGGGTAAAGTAGGCGATGCCGATACGGAAGCATATTCCATTTTAGCACAGTTTGATTTACCGCATAAGTTTCCTGAAAACGTAGAGAAAGTAGCTTCTAAAATTTCGTTAACTATTGGTGAAGCGGAGTTGAAAGCAAGAAAGGATTACAGAAAAGTAACCACTTTCACTATTGATCCTGTTGACGCGAAAGATTTTGATGATGCATTATCATTTAAGACCTTAGAAAACGGAAATTTTGAAATTGGAGTTCATATTGCTGATGTAACACATTACGTGCAACCGGGTGATATGATTGACCAAGAAGCGATTCAAAGAGCTACTTCTGTTTACCTTGTAGATAGAGTGGTACCCATGCTTCCAGAAGTTTTATCTAACGGGGTTTGTTCGTTGAGACCTAATGAAGATAAGCTGACTTTCGCATCTATTTTTGAAATTACTCCGGATGCTAAAATCGTAAATACGTGGATTGGTAGGACGATTATTCATTCCGATAGACGATTTGCGTATGATGAGGTTCAAGATATTTTAGAAGCGGGTAAAGGCGAGTATTCAGAAGAATTAATTCAACTAAATACCCTCGCTAAAACTATTCGTAAGCAACGATTAGAAGAAGGTTCTATTGCTTTTGATAAGGTAGAGGTTCGTTTTAAATTAGATGAGTTTAAGAAACCTGCAGGCGTTTATTTCAAGATTCAGAAAGACGCCCATAAATTGATTGAAGAGTTTATGTTGTTGGCCAATAAAGCGGTTGCACAACTCATCGCATTACCTCAAAAAGGTGATCCGGTAAAAACTTTTGTGTACCGAATTCATGATAAGCCAAATCCAGAAAAGCTATTAGCTTTTACAGAGTTTATCAAAACGTTTGGGTATAAATTCAATACCAATACAGAAAATATTGCGGAGTCAATGAACAAGCTTTTAATGGAAGTTCAAGGACAGCGTGAAGAACAAATGATTGAGCATTTAGCGATTAGAACAATGGCTAAGGCCGTGTATAGCACACAAAACATTGGTCATTATGGACTTGGGTTTAAGCACTACACACATTTCACCTCTCCTATTCGTAGGTATCCAGATATGATGGTTCATCGCTTACTTCAAAGATACTTGGATGGAAAATCATCTGCCGATGATGCTGCGTATGAAAAGTGGTGTAAACATAGTTCTGCCCAAGAGAAAAAAGCTTCGGATGCAGAACGTCAATCGATCAAATATTTCCAAGTATTATTCATGGAAAATGAGATAGGGAAATCTTTCAAAGGCCTAATTTCGGGAGTAACCGAATGGGGGATTTACGTAGAAATCGTAGAAAACAAATGTGAAGGAATGGTTCGTTTAAGAGAAATTAGCGGTGACTATTTTACTTTTGATGAAGGTCAACATCGTATTGTTGGACAGAATACAGGTAAAGCGTATCAACTTGGAGATGAGGTTGAGATTACCGTAAAAGACGCTGATTTAGCGAATAGAAGATTAGACTTTACTTTAAGTTAGTCCTCATATTAGTTTGATGGATTGGTAAAAATGTTATTTTAGTCACTTGTTTCAGGGGGAATAAAATGAAAGCTGCTATACCATCTAAAAAGCGTGTGTTTATTTGTGAGGATCATCTTATATTTATAGATGGTTTGACGGGTATTATTGATAAAAATTCTGAGGAGTTTGAATTGGTGGAAACTGCGCATAATGGAACGTATACAGCAAAGAAAATTCCGTTTTTAGATATTGACATTCTATTACTCGACTTAAATGTCCCAGGGCTAAATGGGTTGGAAGTAATAGAATTTCTTCGTCAAACTGATTCTGAAATAAATATCATTGTCATCACTATGTATGATGATCCAACAATGATTAAAAAAGCGAAATCTGCTGGGGCAAACGCATATCTTTTAAAAGATGTTTCTAATCAAACATTATTGGATGTTATGCGCAGGCCTAAAAGCGATGAATTCTATTTGCAAGAAGGTTTAAATCACCCAGAAGGCTCCATGTTTAAGGAGTCTTTTTCAAATGTGATTAAGTTAACCATGCGCGAAAAAGAAATTGTTCAATTGATAGTGAAAGGACATACTACCGCACTAATTGCGAAGGAGCTATTTCTATCTGTAAATACGATTGAAACCCATAGAAGAAATATTTATAGAAAGTTAGATGTAAAGAACTTGCCTGAGTTGGTCAACTTTGCACATTCCTATGATTTAATGGATTAGGTTGCCGTATTCTTTTACATATTTTTCTCAATAATTAATTCCAACCGTTACGGTTGGTCTATCTTTACCTCGCTACTTGGGGTTATGAGACTAAAAACAAATTGGCCACTACTACATATATTTTTATTTATTTTTTATTTGGGGAATACTATACTCGCCCAAAATCAGGATTTTAGTGTCCCTGTTTTAACAGAAGCTTATTCTAAAATAGAGAACCCAAGTACACGAGTTAATTCACAAATTGAAATACAAGAAGCCAATAATTCTGAAATCAAGACAAAATCCTTTAAAGAGCTTTTTAGTATGGGCGTTTTTTTGGGATTCATTCTCATTTTATTGATTTATTCATTTTTGGTGTACTTCAATATAAAGCAACCTTTATTCCTCTGGTTCTTTCTTTATGTGTTCACGGTTTCCATTCAAGTTTTTTGGCTGTCGGGGTCTATTATTTCAACAGACTCGCATTATTTTAGTGACTTAAGTAGTGTTAACTCATTCTTCATTTTCGCTAGTTTTAAGCAGTTTTTTCAGTTTCTATTAAATACCAAGACCCAGTTTAAACAGATCCACAAATGGCTAAATATCATACTAGTAGTTACGGCTATATTGACGGCTTTATATTTTGTCATTCCGGATAAAGAGTTTGTGGTTATTGGAATTAGAGCTTTCTTTTTAGTCGCTATAATTCTAATGCTATTAGGCACTAGAAAAAATGAAGAGCAAACCCCAATACAAGCAAAATTAGTAGTGAGCTCTTTAGTATTTTTAATTCTAGCGGGGTTTGTTTTGACCGCTATTGAATTAGATTATGCACCGAATTATATAAACTCATTTCAATTCGGGATTTTATTAATTGCTATTCATATTCTTTTCTTTTCCGTATCGATTTTGTACCGGATAAAAAAATTAGGAGAAAAAAGAGAATCTCTTTGGCAAGAGATACGTCAAACTAAAAAAGACCTGCTAGAATCCTACTTACTAGGGGTAGAAGAAGAGCGAAATAGAATTGTAAATGAGTTAGAATACAGTGTTCTTTCAGAAATAGAAACGCTAAAACAAAATCTTAAATTAGCGCACAAAGAGGATACCGAGACCTATAATGAACTTCAAGAAATCCAACATGATGTAAAAAACATTTCTGTAAAACTAGAAGGGACTAAAGGAACAAATACCGGATTTATTAAAAAGGTTCAAGCTTTAATTACGCAACATCAGACGGCTAAAACTACATTCAGTTTTGATTTTTTCAACTTTTCAGAACCTATTACTTCAGAGGTAGAGACGAACTTGTATAATATCATTCAAGAAGCGATCCAAAACATTGAAAAGTACGCTAAAGCCACTAAAATTGAAATTCAAATTATTCAAAATGAGAAAGAATTAATCCTATCTATAGAAGATAATGGGGTAGGTTTTGATAGTAAAAATAGAACTGATGGCATTGGACTAATCAATATGCGACAACGGGTAGCTGTGATTAATGGTACATTTAATTTAAGTACTTCTCCGGGGAATGGGGTCTCTATACTAATTGTAATTAGCTTTATTAAATGACGTTAAAGCGGGATACATATCGTCATTTAGGAACGAAGTTGAGCTTAGCTTTTACGCTTCTTTTTATAGTCGTGAATAGCGCACTTGCAGGTGATACGTTGTTGATAGATTCTCAATTTAAGAAATCTAATGTAACGAGCGGTATCCTAGTATTTCATACTCCAGAACAAAATAGCCCCGCCCAAGTATTAGCGTATTTTTCTGAAACCAAAAATTTAAAAGCAGCCACTTCTACCACATTTGGTTTTACTACGGAGCTTTACTGGCTGCAGTTTTCCATACAAAACACATCCAGTAAGGTGCTAGATGAAGTTCTTATTGTGAGTAATCCTCATATTGATTTATTGAAAGTTTGGAATGCTAAAAATCAGGATTTAATCTATTCTGGGGGTGACCATATTCCGTTTTATGAAAGGACGTTTATTAATAGAAATGTGGCCGTTCCGGTTCGTTTTAAGCCAAATGAAACCCGCACTTTTTTGGTAATGGCCGATAAAAGAAGCGCCTCTTTGAGTATTCCAATATCTTTAAAAGACAGCACCATTTTTGATAAAGAAGAACGTTCTGTTTATTTTATGTACGGGATTTACTTTGGCATTTTACTGCTAATTATTTTCTTCTCGCTTTTTGTTTACTCCATTCTTAAGCAAGAAATATTCTTTTGGTATGCCTTCTACATTTTCTTTCTAGGACTATACCTATTAGCGCATACGGGTCTGATGTTTCAAATGGTTTATCCTAATTTAGAAGAAGTAAATGATTATGCGAGACCGTTTTTCATCACTTTTAGCACTTCGGCCCTAATCCATTTTATTAGGCTGCTATTGAATATTAAAAAGTTTTTGCCCCACCTAAATAAATTCTACACCTTCCTTATTGTTATTTTAAATGTCTCCTTGCTCTGGTGGATTTCTACCCCTTGGTGGCATGATACCCAGACCATTATTTACCTAAATATTCAAAATTTCACTTTGTTATTTTCATTGGTGCTTGTTTTGATTTCCTCTATCCTTACGTTCAACAAACAAAGAGTTATTGTGGGGTTCTTTTGGGTGGCATTTATGGCGGTTTTATTTGCGGGATTGTCTATTATCTTAATTGAATCTGGGGTAATAAGCGAAAACAAAATTACTTTTAATCCGCTGTTTATCGGGTCGTTGATTGAAATTGTGGTGTTCGCAATGGGACTTGCCTATTGGTCGAAGGTGAATGATAATGACCGGTTGAGATTGGTCAATATGATTCAGAATAGTAAGAAGCAGATGGTTGATTCTTACCTCAGCGGAATTGAAACAGAGAAGGCTATTATCTCTTCTGATTTACACGATGACATTGGAAGTAGGTTGAGTCACCTAAAACGTAAAACAGAGGCTAACGAAGACGCAGAAAGTGATGTAATAAAACAGTTTGAACGCATTACAAAAAAAGTAAGGAGTTTATCGCATGGCTTGGCTCCATTATCTTTTACGAGTAATGAATTTTTGATTTCAATCCGGCATTTGGTTTTTAGTCACCAATCGGATGACACCGCTATAAACCTTCAAATTTTTGATTTACCAAAAGAGTTAGACCAAACCGTATCAAAGCATCTGTACAGAATTGTTCAAAATGCTTTAAGTAACATTGAAAAACATGCAAAAGCCACCAGTGTGGATATTCAATTTTTTTATCATAAAAATGAATTGGTTTTGGCTATTGAGGATAATGGGGTTGGTTTCCAGTACAACAAAAATTACCAGGGTACGGGAATAAAAAACATGAAATCTAGGGTCGAAAGCACCAATGGAACCATTGAAATTTCATCCACCAAAAAGTACGGAACTTCTATTATGGTTACGATTCCTGATTAAGATGGGTGATTAATCTACCTATTTCTAGATGCCATTTTTCATCGGCCATGTAGGCGCCTTTTTTTAGCCATTCAAACATTTCTAATTCACGTAAACTCTCGTGTTTTTTAGTCGCGGTAAACACCTCTATTTCATTGGTTAACAAACCTTTTTGTACCGATTCTTGAAAATCTGGTGTGTTTAGGTTTATATCAGAATCAGCATTCACTTTAATTCCATGAACAATGGCAACATCATCATCAAAACGAATGGTTTTAAATTCTTTGGCACTAATATGTTCGAGGTAAATACATTTTGATAAAGATTGGTCATACACCAAATCGCTGTAGATATCAATGATTTCTTCGGCAGCATCTAACTCTTCCGATTTCATTTTTTTCCATGCCCCAGCATCAATTCCTTGCGATGCAATAAACCGAATAAAATCGTCTTTGAGGTTGTCTAACTCGGCAGATGATAGTCTTTGATACTTCATTTAATCGTTGGTTTTGATGGTGGTTTTTTTATCTAACCAGTTGGCTACTAAATTGTAATTAGTTAATATTAGATAACCAAATACTACATTTAATCCAGAAACAACCCAAGTAAAATAATCAAGGACCGGAAATTGGTTCGTACTAAACATACCAACTAAATTCGTGCTTGCATTCGTTTTAAATGCTAAAAATGTTTGGTAAAGAAGTTCTGGAAAGTGGTTTAATACCATAAACCCACTAATAAAAATGACAGCCAATTTTATTATTTGAGTAGAATTGAAATTTTCAAATTGAATTCTATCTTCATCAAATCCAGTATCTAATTTAAGCCAATCAATCACTTTATCTGCCTTATTAATTAGTAACACAAATATTCCAAGTGTTAATCCAAGAATAATAGAACCAAAGAAAAGGGATGGAATATCTACATCAAAATAGGTGAGCTGTAAGAATTGTGGAATCCCTTGAAAAAGGACAATTAGTAGTTGATATAAGCCAAAAAGCTTAATAATTATGCGAAAAAAGTCTCTTTTAGTCATTTTATTGGAGCTTCTCTAAAATCATCCTAGCTTCATCCACATGTTGTTCTGCATTATTCATAGAGTCAAATACGTATTGAATTACCCCATTTTTATCGGTTATAAAAGTGACTCTACCTGGAATTACATCCATGAACTTTCCTTTTACGCCAAACATTTTTCTGACAGTATTTTCGGTATCACTTAGTAAGGTAAACGGAAGGTTATATTTGGCAATAAACTCGGTGTGAGATTCTGGTGAGTCACCGCTAATACCAATTACTAGTGCGTTTAAATCGGTGAAAACCTCAAACTCATCTCTAAATTTACACGCCTCTTTGGTACAACCGGGGGTATCATCTTTAGGGTAGAAGTAAATAACCAAATTCTTTTTTCCAACAACATCAGCCATTTTAAACAAGGTTCCGTCTTGATCTTTTAACTCAAATTCTGGAATAGAATCTCCTTTTTTTAAGGTGATCACTTCTTCTTTTTTTATAAATGTGAAAGCCAATAAACCAATGGCTGCTGTTACGATAATTATGAGTGCTATTTTCATGATTTGAGTCGATTAAGTTACAAAAGTAGCCAATCCTTGTAAACCAATAATGATTCATTTTGGGCAGCTGATAGTTTGAGCTATTTATTTTTAAGACGCTATGTTCTCAATCTATTCCACTTTATGCTGAATAGGTATGTAGTCAAACAAATACAACCTAATAAAGAAAATCGTGATACGGGAAACGACTCGCATGAATACTCTTTGCTAAGACATAAATATCTTCTCTAAGCTGAGGAATATTTTGCTTTTTAGCAGCAGAAACAAATATGCAATTTTCGTTCAAGTTGTTCATCCAAGATTTTTTCAAATCTTCTAATGATACGTGATGTTCTTCTTCTCCAGTATAATCAAACTCGCCTTCTTCAATATTGCGGTAGGCATCAATTTTATTAAAAATTACGATAGTTGGCTTATCGCTACTATCAATCTCGGCAAGAACTTTATTTACCGTGTTGTAATGGTCTTCAAAATTAGGATGAGAAATATCTACTACATGCAATAAAACATCTGCTTCGCGCACTTCATCCAGCGTTGATTTGAATGATTCTACCAATTGAGTAGGTAACTTTCTAATAAACCCAACCGTATCCGTTAGAAGCGTTGGTAAATTATTAATTACAAATTTTCTAACCGTAGTATCTAAAGTCGCAAAAAGTTTGTTCTCCGCAAAAACATCCGATTTACTCAACAAATTCATCAAGGTAGATTTACCCACATTGGTATAGCCCACTAAGGCAATTCTAACGAGTTTCCCTCTATTTTGACGTTGTGTAAACATCTGTTTATCAATCTGCTTCAGCTTTTTTTCTAGCAAAGTAATCTTCTTGCGAATGTCTCGTCTATCCGTTTCAATTTCCTTTTCACCGGAACCACCACGGGTGGAAGTTCCCCCTCTTTGACGCTCAAGGTGCGTCCAAAGGTTAGTTAACCGGGGCAATAAATATTTAGAACGTGCGAGCTCTACTTGCGTTTTTGCTTGGGCACTTTGGGCTCTAAATTGAAAAATATCAAGAATCAATAAACTTCTATCGTAAATTTTGACGTTTAATTCCTTCTCAATGTTTCGTAATTGTGAGGGTGTTAAATCATCATCAAAAATCACCACGTTAACATCATTTTCTTTGATGAAAGCATTGATTTCTGCTAATTTACCTTTCCCAACAAAAGTTTTTAAATCTGCTTTTGCTAAAGATTGTGTAAATGATTTTACGGTATCCAATTGAATGGTACTTGCTAAAAATTCCAATTCATCTAGATACTCTTTTACCTTTTCCGCATTTTGTTGTTGCGTGATAAGACCAATAAGTACGGCTGTTTCTCTGACTGCCGCTGTGTCGTACATTTTACCCATTTAAGTGACTCCAAGGAATTCTACTTAAGAAAAACACTAATCCAATAGCAAAGAAAATGATGACGGTCTTGTATTTATCAGATGCTTCTGTTTTCTTTTTTAATTTGATTCTACCAATGGTAACCATAGTTACTCCAATAATCATAGTTAGCGGATGCTCTACTATCATCATTCTCAAGTAAGAATCTTTCATTACGGATCCCATTTCTGCGAAATTTTCGCTAACCGGTCCTAAGAATAAAAGGGTTAAACCAATAAGTAATTGAATGTGCGCTAGAATCATTACAATGAGTGTGGTCTTGTCTTCCATAGCTCCAAAGGGCTCATTAGCCGACTTTTTAAAAGCAAATTTACCAATGGTAAATACTAAGAAAATAAGTAAAGCCACCATCATAAAGTAATGAGTGCTTCTAAGTGTTGCAAAAAATGTATCCATAATAATAGTTTGAATTGATTGTGGGGGCAAATGTAGCTAACCGCTATTAGTTACCCCAAATAATAATGAAATTTGATTTGGCTTTAGTCGCTTACATTTTTAGTCCAAAAAACTCACTTTTTGTATCTACCTCTAATTTGTTTCTATTGATGATACTATTTATAACATTATCGCCAAGTAGCTCTTTCCGCCAACCTTGATTTAACGACTCATCAAAGTAATCTAAATCCCATTTCATTCTTTTAAAACGCGGTCGGTCAATCACTAGTTCTGGCGCTATTTTGTGGTGACTGCAAATAATTTTCATTCCCAGGTAAAGGATGTCCATTACGGCATCAATCCGAGGCTTTATAGGTACATGTTTAGAAATAGAATCTAACACATCGCGTTCTTCATCCGATTCTTTTTGGTGAAATAGTTTCTCAAATTTATGACCATCCTTATCAATAACATTCGAATGAATTAATCGGTTGTTACGTAGATTTTGCACTCCTCCTTTGATACCCTTTACAATGTGCGGAATGAGTTTTTTCTGTAGAATGCGTTCTTTAGGCTTGTTTTTAGTCTCGGCCATTTCAATGCGCCATTTATAGAGTCGCATCAAAAATAACTTTTCGTTGGTGTTTATCTTTGGAAGCAAACTACTCGCTAAGAACTCCTTGTTTGGAACGGTGTCGTATGTTTTGGCTAGTTGCAGTTTATCAAACTCTTCGCATACCCAATTCTCACGGTTTTTAGATTCCAGCTTACGATTAATTCCGTTCCATAGCTCTTCTAAATAGATGACATCATTCAAAGCGTATTGCAACTGTTTTTCAGATATTGGACGTGATTCCCAATCAGAAACCGCTGGGCCTTTGTCTAAGAAAACTTTCAACTCACCTTGCAATAAATTAGCAAATGAAATAGGGTAATTATATCCAATAAAACCAGCCGCAATTTGCGTGTCGAAAACGTTTTTAGGAAGCACTCCAAATTCTTGATAAAGCAATCTATAATCGTTTTCACCCGCATGAGTGATTTTTACGATTTCCGGATTTTTCACCATGTCTAAAAACAAAGAAATGTCGTCTAATACCGTTGGATCAATGAGGTAATTTCCATTTTCGGTAGCTACTTGAATTAAACATAAAATTGGATAATAAGTTCGTTCGCCTACAAACTCGGTATCAAAACCTAGCCAAGAAATGGTCTTGTTTTCTGCAGAAAATTTCTGCATTCCTTCGGGTGTATTAATATATATGTGCTCCGTTTTTTTGATATCACTCATAATCGCAAGATACGTTAATAAAGTAAATTGATGTTTTCTAATTACTAAAAGAGATCCTACTGAATTGATGTTAATTTATTGATTATCAGAAAGGTAGTTTATTAATAAAAACATAAGATATGGGATGCTTATTTTGAGAATAATTCCCGACCTTTATAGAACAAATTGTAACCTCTCTAAATTTAATACTATGGCTAGGAAAAAAAAGCAAAATAAAATATTTGTTCTCGATACTTCCGTGATTTTATTTGACCATAATTCTATAAATAATTTTGAAGAGAATGATGTGGCTATTCCTATTACCGTTCTGGAAGAGTTAGATAATTTTAAAAAAGGAAGTGACACCAAAAACTTTGAAGCAAGAGAGTTTATTAGAACTTTGGATAGACTTTCAGAGAATCATTTATTGGAAGAATGGAATCAATTAAACGGTCCGGATAAAGGAAGGTTTAAAGTGATTATGGATGGCCAAAGTGGACAAACAGAAGCCGACATTATTTTTGGTGGAAATAAGAATGACCATAAGATCTTGAATGCCGCTATTAATTTGGCAGAAGAAGACCCAAATTATTTGGTGACCATGGTTTCTAAAGATATCAACCTAAGGTTGAAAGCAAAAGCGGTTGGAATAAATGCTGCCGATTATGAAACCGGAAAAATCAACGATTTACAACATCTAAATACCGGAAAAAACCATATTGAGGGGGTTCCCGAAGAAGTGGTTAATCGGCTTTTTGAAGAAGGTAAAATCCCAGAGGATGAGGTTGATTTTATGACTTTGAGAAATAACGAATATTTCATAATAAAAAGTGCAAGTAATTCTGTTCTGGCTTATTTTAATTCGGTAGAACGAGTATTAGAACGTGTGGATAAACAAAGCTGTTATGGTATTAGTCCAAGAAACGCAGAACAAACATTTGCCATTCACGCCATTTTAAATCCGGATGTGAAATTGGTTTCGCTCCAAGGTATTGCAGGAACAGGTAAAACGTTGCTTTCGTTAGCTGCGGCTATTGAAAGCAGGAGACAGTATAAGCAAATTTATTTAGCGCGTCCAATAGTGCCGTTGAGTAATAAAGATTTAGGCTTTCTACCAGGAGATATTAAATCAAAGATTACCCCTTTTATGGAACCCCTGTGGGATAATTTGAAGTTCATTAAAAACCAATGGCGAGAAACCGACCCTAATTACCATAGAATTGAAGATATGGTGAATAAAGAAAAGATTGTGGTTACTCCGTTGGCATACATTAGAGGTAGAAGTTTGAGTAACGTAATCTTTATAGTGGATGAAGCTCAAAACCTAACCCCACATGAGATTAAGACCATTATTACTCGAGCAGGTGAGAACACTAAAATGATTTTCTCAGGAGATATTTACCAAATTGATACCCCGTATTTAGATGAACATTCTAACGGACTTTCGTACTTGATTGACCGCTTACAAGGAAACGAAATCTTTGCCCATGTCACCCTAGAAAAAGGGGAGCGTAGTGAGTTAGCTAATTTAGCAGGCGAATTGTTGTAAAGGATGGTTTAATTTTGTGCTAATGGAAAGGAATAAAGAAACAGCAGAAAATCAGCCAAACAATCCGTTACATGGGGTGAAATTGGCTGAGGTATTAGAGTTTTTACTGGATGAATATGGTTGGAAGGAATTAGGAGAATTGATTGATATCAATTGTTTTCAATCTAACCCGTCTATAAAATCTAGTTTGAAGTTTCTAAGAAAAACGCAATGGGCTAGAACCAAAGTGGAAAATCTTTATTTGAAGAGTATATAGGGAAAGGTAGTCATGGATAGGACTCAGGTTAAAGGGTCATTATTATTGATACCGATTTAATCTCATGCGATTATTCACAGCATAATAACCTAACTAAAGTCACAATTCTGCATTTTCTCACCCTCTATTATTAATGTACCTTAGTACCCATAAATAACCAGAATATTAATGGTCCGAAACAACATAATATATACGCTAAATTAACTGTAGCAAACGTTTACAAATGTTTGAAAATGGTTAGATGTATTTAACTTATTGTTTTTAAGGGGATTGTTATTGGTTATAGAAAATTAAAAAAGGTGTGTTTAGCAACAGTTAGGCACCAAAGAAAAAAAACAACTATGAAATACATTTTAACATTAATCCTAAGTTTATCCTTTCTATTAAGCTATTCTCAGGAATTTGAAAACAAGGAATATTACGACAACGGAAATTTAAAAATGGAATTCTCAGGGAAAAAGAATGCTCCAAATGGGATTGTTAAAGTCTACTTTGAATCGGGGGAATTACAAGGAAAACTTTCGTATAAAAAAGGAACTCAACATGGACCTGCAACGATTTATTATAAAAACGGTAATATCCAGAAGGAAATGAATTTCGACAAAGGAGAACAGATGGATACCATGAAAATCTACTTTGAATCAGGACAGCTACAAGAAGTTAGTATTATTAAAAATGGAGCGAAAAATGGAATCTACCAACAGTACTTTGAAAATGGTCAAATTCAGATAGATGGATTCGCAAAGGAAAATCAATTACATGGATTCTGTCTCCATTATAATGAAGAGGGAAAAAAGGTTAAAAAAGGAGAATATGACATGGGAACACCAATTGGAGTTTGGATGGAATACAATAAAATTGGAGTGACTCAAGTAAATTATGGACAAAAGAAAGAATAAAACTTCGGTGCCTAACACGCTCTATATTTAATACTTAGAGCTTGGGACGGGGGAATCTGTAGGTCGTAGTACGTTAAAATTTAATTTTGGTTTTAACGGCCGAAAATAAAAATTAAAACAAAAATTAAACGTTAACTTGGTCGGTACATTTCCGAAAGCTC
>CAXMPG010000024.1:0-40596 GCA_964195485.1 uncultured Desulfobacterales bacterium | reverse complement strand
CGCAGGAGCTGGAACAGCAAAAACATACTATACGGATGATGTAGTATTTGGTGCTTTCCCTCCTCCCGGACTAGCTCAAATTGAGATGCCTATTACTTGGAATGATACGGCTTTAGTTGATTATACGGTAACCGATTTTGGAGGAGATTCTTCTGCGGTAGTAGTTGATCCAACCAATGCAACCAACTTGGTATTAATGTCTACTAAATCAGCTACGGCACAATCTTGGGCAGGTACTACACTTAGTACGCCTAGTGGATTTGCAACGGCTATTCCTTTTGTTTCTGGTGCTACTTCAATTTCTGTGATCGTTTGGTCACCGGATGCTGGAACAATAGTTAGATTAAAAGCAGAAGATCATACCAACAACGCAATAAGTGTTGAAACGGAAGCAACAACAGGTGCGGCTGGCGTATGGGATACATTAGTATTCGATTTCTCTAACCAAGCTTCAGGTACTGCAGCAATTAACTTTTCGAATACCTATGACATGCTTTCTATCTTTTACAATTTTGGAACTGATGGAGCTACTGCAGGTGTGAAAACATACTACTGTGACGATGTGTTCTTCGGTGGTAATGGGGGTAGTGGTCCAACACTAGCTCAAATCGATATGCCTATAACATGGAGTGATACCGCTACTGTTGATTATACGGTAACTGATTTTGGTGGCGATTCTTCTGCAGTTGTAGTTGATCCAACCAATGCAACCAACTTGGTTTTAATGACTACTAAATCTGCAACCGCAGAAACTTGGGCAGGAACGACACTTAGTACGCCTAGCGGATTTGCAACGGCAATTCCTTTTGTTACTGGAAGTACTACCATATCTGTGACTGTTTGGTCACCGGATGCTGGAATAGTGGTTCGTTTAAAAGCAGAAGACCATACAGATGTAACTAAATCTGTGGAAACTGAAGCAATGACTACTGTTGCTGGGACTTGGGAAACACTTGTGTTTGATTTTGCAAATGAAGCTACAGGTACTGCAGCAATTGACTTTACATACAACTATGACATGCTTTCTATTTTCTTCAACTTTGGAACTGATGGAGCTACAGCAGGTGTGAAAACATACTACTCTGACAATGTTGTTTTCGGATCAGGTGGTGGACCAACATTAGCACAAATAGACATGCCAATAACTTGGGATGATACTGCTACTGTTGATTATACGGTAACTGATTTTGGTGGCGATTCTTCTGCAGTTGTAGTTGATCCAACCAATGCAACCAATATGGTATTAATGTCTACCAAATCTGCGACCGCAGAAACTTGGGCAGGGACTACCCTTGGTACACCAAGTGGATTTGCATCGGCTATTCCTTTTGTTTCTGGAAGTACAACTATTTCAGTGATCGTTTGGTCACCGGATGCCGGAACAATAGTTAGATTAAAAGCAGAAGACCATACAGACAACACAATTACTGTTGAAACTGAAATGGTAACCACGGTCGCTGGAGCTTGGGATACACTAGTGTTTGATTTTGCAAATGAAGCTACAGGTACACCAGCAATTAATTTTGCGAATACCTATGACTTACTATCTATCTTCTACGGTTTTGGAACTGACGGTGCAACTGCAGGTGAAAAAACCTATTACTGTGACGATGTTTACTTTGGTAGCATTTCAACTGGAGTAGAAGAGAATTGGGTTGAAGACTTTAAGGTTTATCCAAATCCTAACAATGGAGAATTCAACATGACGGGTTCTTTAAATGTTTCGGGAGAAGTTTCAATTTTGATAACTGACTTACAAGGAAGAGTGATAATGGAAGATTCAGAAAACGGGAATACGTTGAATAAGAGAGTAAATCTTAATCATGTTTCTAATGGAATTTACCTTATCAGAATAACAAGTGAATCAGGTACTGTAATTGAAAAAATCACAATTACAAAGTAGAGATTAATAACTAGTATTATTTAAAAGGCCTCCATTCTTTAAGAATGGAGGCCTTTTTTTGTTTTGCTAATTTTGAAGTGAAGGTTCTGAGCTCGATATGCTGATTAGTAAAAGAAGGATTAAGAAAGTAATTACCTCCTAATAGAATTTGACCTTACCCCAAAAATCGATAGACGGTGTAATCACCAATCAAGAGCTCTTTGCGCACGTATAACTATACATGGCATAAGTAAATTGATTCGTGCAACTGCAACAGTTCTTAGAGCTTGAAATTACCTTAGAACAAATAGATGAAGTTAAAAACATAGAAAGCAAAAAGCCCAAACCGTAAAAACGAAATGGACTCCTATAATTCTATTTAAAACAGTCTGTCTTTCTCAAACCGTGAAACTTTTCTAGCTGTGATTGCTAGCCAAACGAAAAACCCTTCTTTTTCAAAAGTTCATAGCGTTCAAGATCAAAAGAGAATAAGCGAGCAGGTCTATGAGGTACACCTTTTTGCATTTCCTTAAGATCAATCAATAAGTCTTGACTTACAATTCGTTTTCTAAAATTGGCCTTGTCGTAGTTTTCATCTAAAAGTGCTTCATATAGCTCTTGAAGTTGTGCCAAAGCAAATTTCTTTGGCAATAACTCAAAGCCAATTGGCATATGACGAACATTACTCCGTAATATCTCGATTGCGTCATTTAAAATAATAGAGTGATCAAAAGCTAGCGATGGAAGTTTATCTAAATCTAACCAATACAATCCATCTGCCCAAGCTGAAGCGTGTGGATCATGCTTTGAAATATCAATCAGAGAATAATATCCCGTAGTAACAACTCTTCCTGCAGGGTGACGATCTGCTTGACCATAGACTTTTGTTTGTTCTAGGAACAAATTATTTATTCCAGTCAAGTCTTTCAATACCCTTTTTGCAGCTACATCAATATTCTCATTTGGATATACCAAATCACCCGGTAATGCCCATTCTCCCTTAAATGGCTCTACTCCACGTTTAATAAGTAAGACTTTTAGTTGCTGTTCATGATATCCGAAAACAACGCAATCCACAGAAAGTCCAAATTGAAAAAACTTATCATACGAAATCTCGTAGTAAGGTATTGCAAATTTCTTCCGTTGTAATTCTAAATCGTTGTCCACTTCCTCCATATCTCGCAAATATAAAAAGTACAGTCAAATACCTTAGATAAACTTTTTGTTTCTTCTACTATATCTCTAATTATTTCAAAGTCAACATCATTAGACTTGTGATATGTAAATATAAGCCAAAAAAAAGACTTATTGTGTTATTTACCAAAAGATAGCTATATTTGCTAAAAATAAATATTATGAAAAAAATTACTCTTTTATTTGGCTTACTAGTAAGTCTTATCAGTTTTGGGCAAACCCATGATGTTACTTTTCAAGTAGACATGAACTATTACTCAGGAGCTTTTACCACCCCTGAAGTAAACGGAATTTTTAATAACTGGTGCGGAAGTTGCTCTGCCATGACAGATGCTAATAGCGATGGCGTATGGGAAATCACTATTCCAATTGCCGATGATTCTACCGAATTTAAATACTCTTTTGATAATTGGACAGGTCAAGAAGCTTTACTCCCTGGATCTTCATGTACAAAAACAACGGGTGCAAATACAAATCGTTCTATTGTAATAACGGGTGATACCGTTCTTCCTGTCGTTTGTTGGGAATCTTGTTTAGCTTGTACGGGTGCGCCTACCAGCGCTCAAGTTACATTTCAAGTAGATATGTCTGATTATTCAGGTAGTTATACTGATGTTAACATTAACGGTACATTTAATAGTTGGTGTGGTGCATGTAACGTAATGACATCTCCAAATAATGATGGTATTTACGAAATCACATTGACCGTGCCCACAGATTCTATTGAGTTTAAATTCACTTTAGATGGTTGGACTGCTCAAGAAGATTTAACGGAAGGGTTACCATGTACAAAAACGGTAACAGATGCAAGTGGTACTTTTACAAATAGAGTATTTACTCCTTCTGGAGATACTATATTACCGGTAGTATGTTGGGAATCTTGTGCTGCTTGTGGTTTTGTTGGAGTAGAAGAAAATAACTGGGTGAATGATTTAAAAATTACTCCAAATCCAAGTTCTGGAAGCATTCAAATTAACGGAAACCTTAACACAAGTGAAGAGTATACTATATCAGTTATAGACGTTCGTGGTAGAGTGATTTATGAATCTACCGATTACAATAATGTGATTTCTAAAACTATCGACTTAACGTTTGCAGGAAAAGGAATTTACATTATTAGATTCTCTAACGATACTTTTTCTAAGTACGAAAAAATAATATTGACAGAATAATTTATCCGTTATTTTATTAAGGTAAAAGCCTTTGACAATTTTTTTGTCAAAGGCTTTTTTATGCTTTAAAAGTATTTTCCTATTACATTTAATGCTTCTGTACCCCAAGTTGCTCCGCTAGGACTACAGCCCAGCACCTTGTCAAATAAGAAATAAAAAAAGATGTAGATTGAGTATTTTAGTTTTCAAGCTTTGAAACAGCTTAGAAAAACTTAATGGCAATCGGTTATCAATTACCCAATCAAACTTTCCCCATTCATATTGGTGGTTAGCATTTCTGTCATAATATCAAAAAACGGAAGCATCCCTTTTAAGGTTTTAGCAGCTTCAATTGCAAAATCAGGACTTAATACTTCTTCGTTAGTAAATGTTTTCATTACCAAGAATTGCTTGTATCGCAATAAATCAATGGCAGGATGTTCTTTATCAAAGTTTTTAGGTGAAGACTTTAACTGTTCTCCGCGCATGGTTCCAAATTCTTTTTTGAAACCTTTCGAATCCAGTACCGCTCTAAAATAAGTGTCGTCTTGCGCTATATGTTTTCTGATACGTAATAAATCATCTTTTTCGGGACCCCAAAAACCTCCGCCAATAAAACTTTCACCGGGTTGAAGGTGGATGTAATAGGTGCCTCTTCGTTCTGTTCCAAGTCTAGAAAACATCATTCCGAAATGTTGTTTATAGGGCGCTTTGTTTTTTGAAAAACGGACATCTCTATAAATCCGTTTTAGTGCTTTCTTACCAGAAGGAGTTTCTATTTTATCAAACGCATGCATGTTATCGAGTAAAGAATTTGAGAATTCAATTACATCTTCATGGGCAGCGGTATAAATTGATTTGTTTTCAGCAAACCAGTCACGGTTGTTATTATTTGCTAAGTGATTTAGAAAAGAGAATGTGTTTTTTGAAATGCCCATGGTGTTGATTTTTTAAGAATACCAAAAATAATCTTTTAGCGTTCAAATTGGGGTTTAAGAATAGAAGTCTAAATAATGTGAATATTATTTTAGATTGATCGTTAACCTAAGAATTGCATCACATATTTTTGTCAAAAATCCAGTATAATGCGTAATATTTTTATTGTTCTATTTTTAGTATTCAGTGTAACGGCTTTTAGTCAGGATGTTCAACACTACATTGATTATCATGATGATGCTCACTTACAAAAACGTAGTGAAGGCAATCGTTTAGATGGTAAGGAAACGGGTTCTTGGAAATACTGGTATCCTAGCGGAAAGGTTAGTGAGGAAGTAGAGTATAGACTTGGGTTCATAAATGGTGCGCAAATTTTGTATTACGAAAACGGCCAAAAAGAGCTAGAAAACTATTATAGTCGTGGGTTTAGAGATAGTCTTTATACTTCTTGGTATGCGGATGGAACAAAAAAAGAGCAAGGATATTTTGATAAAGATGCATGTGATAGTACTTGGCAGTTTTGGAATACAGACGGTAGCTTATGGAAAGTAGAAGAGTGTGTAAATGGCCAAAGGAAAATTATTGACTTTTATGATCAAGTATCCAAAATTCAAATTGTAAAAAACGGGGGTGGATTTGTAAGATATTATCATGAAGTGAAAGTAGATGATACGTATCAAATCAGAGAAGAGTCATACATTGAACAAGGGGTTAGAAATGGCGGTACTGTTAAGTTCTTTGAGAACGGGAACAAAAAATATATTGGGTCTTTTAGTGCAGGCTTACCCGATGGAGAGTGGCAGCACTGGTATGCTGATGGGGCTAAATGGAAGGATATGTCTTTTATGGATGGAAACATTACTGGGCCGTATAAACTGTATTTTAAAAATGGTCAAATAAGCCATAGAGGTAACTATAAGAACAATTTACGAGATGGTAAGTGGCGTGCGTTTTTTGCCAATGGAGATAAAGATTGGGTTGGAGAGTACGTGGAAGGAAAAGAGCAAGGACACTGGATGGTTTATTTTAGAGATGGTAAAATAGAATCGGAAGGAGAGTATGTATTAGGTCAAAAAAATGGCAAATGGACCTACAATCACGAAAGTGGAAAGAAATTCCGTTCTGGGAATTATATACATGATTTAGAGGAGGGTGAATGGACGAGCTGGTGGGAAAACGGCCAGGTGTTCACCCAAGGTTCGTATACCAAAGGCTTAGAAGAAGGTCATTGGATTTCGTATTTTGAAACCGGTAAAACAAAAGATAAAGGTTCTTTCACTACCGGTAAAATGGATGGTAATTGGGCCGGTTGGTTTGCTACGGGTGATGCGAAATATACCGGACAATGGGAAATGGGGATGAAGTCAGGAGATTGGTCTTTCTGGTACCCGAAAAACATTTTACGCGAAAGAGGGGTGTATAAAAACAACCTGAAAGAGGGAAAGTGGGAGTATTTCACAGAGTATGGAAAACTAGAATCATTTGGGTCATATAGCGATGGTTCAAAATCAGGTAAGTGGATTTTTAACTACCCTCAAGGACAAATAAAAAGAGCGCAATCGTATAAAAAAGACCGCCCGAGTGGGGAGTGTAAAGTATTTAACGAAAAAGGCGTTTTAGTAAATCATAGTTATTTTAAAGATGGCCGATTAAATGGTAAGTATAAAGTCTATGATGAAGAAGGAACCCTTAAACAAACTAGAACATTTAAAAACGGAATAAAGGTGAACTAACTAATTTGGCTTAACCCAAACATATTTTTAATAAATAGCACCTATTCTATAGTAAAAATCAAGACTACAAATAGACTTTTCGTTACTCTGGAGCTCTTAATAGGGGTATTAAATAAGTGTTAAGTCTAAATGCGTTCTGAAATATTAAAAGGAAGCTATCGATGTGTTTTATCTTAAAAGTAAATTTATTTAAAAAAAACGAAACATTTTTAAACCCAACCTCGTAAATGACATTGTAGTAAATAATTGTTGCTAGCAGAAGTTAGATTTCTGCTTTATAACAATGGGTGAATAAAGTGAAAGAGGAGTTGAGGAGCTCCTCTTTTTTTTATTTCTTAATCGTTAGAACATCTTTAGTTAGTTCTCTATAATTCTTTCGGTTGTTGTAAATATCAGAAGCTAAATAAACCGCATTTCTAAAACTGGTTGGATCAGCTATGTTTTTACCAGCAATGTCAAAAGCAGTTCCATGATCAGGAGAAGTTCTAACAATTGGAAGCCCTGCTGTAAAATTAACGCCTTCGTTATTCGAAATTGTTTTAAATGGAATAAGTCCTTGGTCGTGATACATGGCTAAAACGCCATCAAATTTCTTAAACTGACCTGATCCAAAAAATCCATCACTTGGAAATGGCCCAATAGCAAGATTTCCTTGATCGCTGAATTCTTCGATAGCTGGAATAATAATGTCTAATTCTTCTTTTCCAATAACCCCGTTATCTCCCGCATGTGGATTTAATCCTAAAACGGCAATTTTGGGTTGGTGAATATTAAAATCTTGAACTAAACTTTTTTGAAACGTCTCTAACGTAGTAATGATTTTTTCTTTGGTTAAGACACTTGCAACGTCTTTCAATGGCACATGACCAGTAACAACCCCAACTCTTAGATTGTTGTGAACCATCATCATTAAAGGATTGTCTTCGTTGGCGTAATGAGCAAGATATTCGGTATGACCTTTAATATCTTCACTTTCCCAAGGAATGTTTTGTTTATGAATAGGTCCAGTAACCAAAACATCCGCATGGTTAGAAGCCAAAGCATCGGTAGCAGTCGTGATAGATTTATAAGCCAAAGCTCCAGCTTGGTTAGAAATAGAGCCAAATTCCACATCAAATTCGGCTTCATCAATGTTAATAAGATTAACCTTTTTCAAGTTTCTCTTATCGTGGCTAGAAATAATATTAAAGCTAAAATCTTGAATACCAATCTTTTTACGGTAAGATTTCGAAACATTTGCGTTTCCATAAACAATAGGATTACACAAATCAAACATTCGTGGATCCAGAAAAGATTTAATAATAACCTCTAATCCTACACCATTAATATCTCCGCAAGAAATGGCTACTTTTATTTTGTCACTATTACGCTTCATAGTTTGTGAAATCAAATTATCAATAAACGACCAAAAAGTCGATTCACAAAAATAGCGATTGCGATAGGTATATTTACCTTTAGGCAACCAAATTTTGATATTAACCGTCTTAAACCTGCGTTTAAGAAATGAAGAAAGTTTTTGATAAAGAAACTGTACTTTTGTATCTTATTCAACGTTACCTTAATTAGAATAAGTTTGTTCATGAAAAACACTATCCTCTTATTTTTATTTTCACTAGCATTACTTCCATTGGGAGTCTACGCTACCCATAATAGGGCGGGTGAAATAACGTATGAGAATGTTTCTGGGTTTACGTACAAAATCACCATTACAACCTACACCGAAGAAAGTGCCGTTACAGCCGATCGATGTGAGTTAGCGGATGTAAGCTTTGGTGATGGCACTATGGCTGTTTTTCCTAGAATCAATGGAGGTGCATGTGGTAGTTCTAACGGAGGCTGTCAACATTGTGGGGTCAGTATTGGAAATAATACCAAATTGAATATTTACGTGCTAGAACATACGTATCCTGGTACTGGATTATACAGAATTACAATGGCTGATCCAAATAGAAATGAAGGGGTAATGAATATTCCTAACTCGGTGAATGTGGTGTTTTTCTTGTATGCGGAAATAAATATTATTGCGGCTGGTGTGCCTAATTCATCGCCAAGATTAACTAATCCTCCTATTGACAATGCGTGTAGAAATATGCCGTTTGAACACAATCCTGGCGCAGTAGATCAAGACATTACTAAAAACGGATTGAGTGATAGTTTGTCATATAGGCTGGTAGCTTGTTTAGGAAATGGCGGTGTTCCAATTCCTAATTATCAATACCCAGATCAAATAGTACCTGGGCCAAACAATAACCTTTCTATTGATTCTATTACTGGAACCTTATTGTGGGAAAGTCCAGCTCTTGTAGGAGAGTATAATGTGGCTATATTAATTGATGAATGGCGAAAAATTGGTGGTTCAGCAATAAAAATTGGTAGTATTTTACGTGACTTACAAATTACAGTGGCATCCTGTGCCGCCAATAACCCACCCAATATTGTTGCTATGGCTGACACATGTGTTACAGCAACTCAGTTTTTACGAAAAGAGGTGGTGGCATTTGATAATGATCGTTTATCAACCCAAGATTTTCAAAGCGTAACCTTATCCGCTACCGGAGATCCATTTTATGTTCAGGGCAATAAAGCGAGTTTTAGGACAGTTACAGAGGAGCAAATTGTAAAACAAAATTTCACCTGGGCGACACAATGTAACCATATTCGTGACTACCCTTATTTTGTGGTTTTTAAAGCCAAAGACGATGGTGAACAAGTTAGATTAGCTGATTATTTGGATTGGAGAATTCAGGTGAACGCACCTGCTCCAGTAAATATTAATGCGGAACCAAATGGCGCTGGAATTACGGTAACATGGGGTTACAATACATGTACGAACCCAACGGGGTATAAAGTATACCGGAAAAAAGATTCTATTGGATATAATGCACCGGTGTGTGAAACAGGAATTCCTGCTTCTACAGGCTATACGCTTGCAGGGACATCTGTAGGCGTTTCCAGTACTTCGTTTTATGACACCGATGGAGGTAAAGGGCTTATTAGTGGCCAAAGATATTTTTACATGGTTTTCGCTTATTTTGATGATGGTGCAGAGAGTTATCCATCTTCTGAGATTGGGGCAACATTATTAAAAGAAGTGCCAATTATTACACGTGTAAGTGTAAATACAACTGATTTATCTACGGGTAGCGATACTGTTAAATGGGCTAAACCAACAGATATAGACGTTCAGAAATTCCCGGGTCCATATCAATATAAAGTTTTGAGAAAAGAACCGGGCACGGATTATTCGGAAATAGCCGTTTCTACTGTGAATTTAGATTTGAACTTAATTGATTCGGTTTACGTAGATAATGGATTGAATACCCAAGAAATCCAGTACACCTATAGAATTGAAATTTATAGCGACCAGGTTTTAATTCGTCCTTCGCGCCCTGCTAATTCTCCGTGGTTAAAAGCAAAACCTTTAGACAATAGATTAGAGCTTTCTTTAAATATTGATGTGCCTTGGTTCAATACCACCATGTATGTCTATAGGGAAAATGCAAGTGGTGTCTTTACTTATATAGACTCTGCAAACACATTGGTATTTACAGATAGTAACTTAGTGAACGGAACCGAGTATTGTTATTACATCACAACCAAAGGTGATTATTCAGACTCAACCTTAGAGTTTCCGCTTTGGAACAACTCTCAGGTTTTATGCGCAACTCCAATAGATAAGCAAGCACCTTGTGCTCCGCAGAGCTTAAAAATTGATAGCGAGTGTGAATTATTCTACAACGATTTAAGTTGGTTAAACCCGAACGATATTTGTGATACTACCGATGATGTAATTGCATATAACATCTATTACAGTGAGTTCTTAGATGGCGAGTTAGTGGTTATTGATAAGGTTGATGGGGCAGAAAATACTACCATATTATTTGATAATCTGGAGTCTGTTGCCGGTTGCTATGCCATTACAGCTATTGATTCATTTGAAAATGAAAGTTCTTTTAGCAATATAGTTTGCGTAGATAACTGTCCGTTTTATGAATTACCAAATGTCTTTACTCCGGGTGATGATGGTCAAAACGATTTCTTTGTGCCAATGCCTAATTACAGATATGTAAAAGAGGTTGATATGCGTATTTATAACCGTTGGGGGGCAGAACTGTACAACACTACCGATCCTGCAATTGGTTGGGGTGGTTTGAATTCAGATGGTGTTGTTTTACCAAACGGAACTTACTATTATGTTTGTTACGTATATGAGATAAGATTGGAAGGAATTGTGGAGCGTATTCTCAAGGGAACCGTAACTTTGTTGCGTGAAGAACCGGGGCAACCCAGAAATTAATACGCTATGTTTACAGGAATAATTGAAGAAGTTGCCACTGTGGTGAAGCTTCAGAAGGAACAAGAAAACCTTCATATCACACTCAAATCAAACATTACATCAGAACTTAAAATTGACCAAAGCGTTGCGCATAATGGCGTATGCTTAACTGTGGTTAATATTGAAGGAGATCAGTACACCGTTACTGCTATTAAAGAAACCCTTGACCGATCAAATATTGGCTTGTTTACCGTAGGTGAAGAAGTTAATTTAGAACGTAGTATGATGATGCAAGGCCGTATTGACGGACACATTGTTCAGGGTCATGTAGATCAAACCGCTAACGTGGTAAGTATTCTAGATCAAGACGGAAGTACAGTTTACGGGTTTGATTACGATAGCCAAGAAGGAAATTTAACGGTTCCTAAAGGGTCTATCACTGTAAACGGAGTTAGTTTAACGGTGGTTGATTCAAAACCGGGGCATTTTAGCGTGGCTATTATTCCTTACACTATTTCGCATACCAACTTTCACAACTTTAAGATTGGCACAAAAATTAATTTAGAATTTGATGTAATTGGAAAATATGTAGCAACATATATGGCCAATATCAATTCATAAACAGCGTCAAATTCATTCGTTGACATAAGTATGGGGTTAAATGTATATTTGCCCTGAATTGGTGTGAATAATACATACGGAATTAAATAATTAATGAAAAAACTATTTAGTCTATTAAGTCTCATTAAAGGATATAAGCTTCCTGCGGTTTTAAACGTGTTCTTTAACTTAGCTTCTGTTGTTTTTGGGTTGTTTTCTTTAGGAATGTTAGCCCCGTTTTTAAACTTAATTTTTTTAAAAACAAATTTGGATTATGCGAAATACTTAGAGCATGAGCCAGCTAGTCTTTCTTTAAGCTCAGATTCGGTAGTAGAGCATTTCAACTATTTTATGGCTGAAATGATTATGAGCAATCCAGATGGAGGTAGAATGGATGCCTTGATTTTTATCTGCTTGATGATTTTAATTTTAATTTTCTTGAAAAATTTAACCCGGTATTTAGCGTATTTCTATTTAGCTAATGTGCGTACCGGAATAATGAAAGACCTTAGAAATAGCGTGTATAATAAAGTGGTAGGATTACCAATCGCCTATTTTAATGAAGAGAAAAAAGGGGATATCATGTCGAGAATGACGAATGATGTTCAAGAAGTAGAATGGACTATCATGACCTCATTAGAGATGATGTTTCGTGATCCATTTTCAATCATCGTATACCTTATCGCTCTAGTATGGATTAGTCCAGAGTTGACTTTGTTTGTGGTTCTTATTTTACCATTATCAGGTTACATTGTTGGAAGTATTGGGAAATCGTTAAAAAAGACTTCTGAAGATGGTCAGGCGCAAATGGGCGGGTTGGTAGCCATGATGGAAGAAACGATAACTGGATTACGGATAATTAAAGCGTTTACCGCAGAGAAGCTCACCATGAGTAAGTTTACCAACATGAACGATAGTTACACTAACTTGATGCTGAAAATGTATCGTAAGCGTGACTTGGCTTCACCTGTTAGTGAGTTTCTAGGAATCTTAATAATGGTTTTTGTTATTTGGTACGGAGGAAGATTGATTTTAATGGATGATAACAATGCCTTAGAAGCATCGGCATTCATTGTATATATTGTGATGTTTACGCAAGTTATTCCTCCTGTAAAATCATTTACGGTAGCTATTTACAATGTTCAAAAAGGAAGAGCATCTTTGGATAGAATAGATAAAATACTTCTTGCCGAACAGTCAATAGTAGATCCTGAGAACCCGACTATTAAATCTAGTTTTGAAAATGAGGTTACGTATACGGATGTACGATTCAAGTATCAGGAAGATGAGGTTCTAAAAGGGGTTTCATTAAATATAAAAAAGGGACAAACCATTGCTTTAGTTGGTCCTTCAGGGAGTGGTAAATCTACTATTGCGGATTTGTTACCCCGGTTTTATGATGTAAATTCTGGTGAAATTGCAATTGATGGAATTCCAGTAACAGAAATGAAGGTGACACAATTACGAGAGTTAATTGGAATGGTGACGCAACAGAGCATTTTGTTTAACGACACCATAAAAGGAAACATACTATTTGGGGATCCAAACTCTTCTCAATCTGAAATAGAAGAAGCGGCTAAAGTGGCCAATGCACACGACTTTATATCGAAATTACCGGGAGGATATGATTATAATATTGGTGATGGAGGAGCAAAATTATCTGGAGGCCAAAAGCAACGATTAAGTATTGCGCGTGCCATTTTAAACAACCCACCTATTTTGATATTAGATGAAGCTACTTCATCGTTAGATACGGAAAGTGAAAAATTGGTTCAAGAGGCGCTAGATGAGTTAATGAAATCTAGAACGTCTATCGTGATTGCGCACAGATTATCTACTATTGTGAATGCGGATAAAATTTACGTTATTGAGCACGGTAATATTATAGAGGAAGGAACGCATAAAGAGTTGTTGGATTCTAGTGGAATGTATAAGAAACTGTATGAACTACAGTCGTTTAATTAAATTATTGTCATGAGAAAAATATTTTTTACCCTTGCTATTTCTGTTTTAAGTTTAAACATTAATGCTCAAATAACTGTTTTGTCATCTGATATTGGAAGTGTTGGAGATATAGTTACAATGGCTAGTGATACCGGTGTTACTGGAAAGTCAGTTGCTTCTGCTTCTAGTATGACGCAAACATTTGATTATATGAATTTGAATATGGCCTCCTCTGGAGATATCGCTTTCTTGAGTCCAAGTGGGTCAATAGGAGCTTCAAGTTTTCCAAATTCAAATCTTTTAGTTTCAGTGGGTCCCGACTTAATGTACACCATTAAATCTAGCTCTTCTTTTGAAGTGGATGGGGTTTACGGTGATATGTTTGATGTGGGTGTAAATGGTGCTATTGATTTTGACCCCAATATGTTAATGGTTACTTTTCCTCTCAACTATATGAGTACCATGAGTACTACGCGTATTGTTGATACGGTTGTTGTTGATACAGTTACTGGAATTTTTGACTCATTAAGATTAAGAAGCTTTACTACTATTACTAGCTTAGTGGATGCGTTTGGAACCTTAAATTTACCAACCATGTCTGAGGATGTTTTACGTAGATATGATGTAGAAATTACGACTGACTCTGTTTGGGGTCAAGTTTTTGGGTCTTGGCAATCTGTTCAACAATCCACAAACACGCACCATTACTATCGTTTTATAGCAAAAAGTCAAAGCTACTATATGTTAGAAGTGGAAGCTGATCCAAGTGGTGTGGTGCTTACGGCTGACTTTCAAACCGGAGGAGCTTTAATTGCTGGAATTATTCAAAACAGTTCAATTTCTTGTAATGCTGGAAATGATGGGTTTGCTGAAGTAGGCGCAATTGGTGGAACATCTCCTTACTCTTATGCATGGAGCAATGGTCAAACGGGTAGTATGGTTACAAACCTTATAGCCGGCACATATGGCGTTACAGTTACTGATAATGTTGGTGGAACATATGCGGCTCAGGCAATCGTGTCTGAACCAGATTCAATGGATATTACTTCAACTCAATTGGGCGCAGATCACGGTAATGGTGATGGCTTAATCTTCATTAATGTGGATGGAGGAACTCCTTCGTATATTTATTCTTGGTCTAATGGGGAAATTACAAAGAACATTGAAAACTTAACGTTTGGAACATATACGGTCACCGTAACAGATAATAATGGCTGTAGTAATGTTGCTTCATTTGTGGTAGATGATATTACATCTGTGATTGATATGAACCAATCTAACGTGGTTTCTATTTATCCTAATCCATCTACAGGGTTTATTAATATTGAAACGCTTAAGGATTGGAAATTAACTATAAACGGAATTACTGGGAAGCAGGTTTATTCAGCTACGGGTACCGGAAAAGATATCCTTGATTTATCGGAATTGAAAACAGGTATTTACTTTGTCTTAATTCAAACAGATAACACGGTTTATTCGTCAAAACTACATTTAGTAAAATAAGCTAAGAAATTTTCTAGAGGCACCGTATGGGTTCATACGGTGCTTTTTTATGCTCTTAATAAATTTGTTAGCACAAAAAAATGGAGCTAAAAATTAATTTAACTCCATTTTTCATATTCACCCATTTTAAAGGTTATTTCACTCTTTCAAGTGGTCCACTTGCTGCGAACTAAATGCTTTTGGTTGAGCGTTTATAACTGATGCGAATATAGTTCAGGGGAGGTAGTTTGAAAAAAAAGTTTTAAATAATAATTAGGCTTATAAATTTAAAATTCATGAGTAAAGCGCTATTAAACAATATATTAAATTAATATAATTAATTATTAAAAATCGAAGCGTGTAAGTTTTGAGCTGTTTTAAATATAGGTTCTTTATTTTGGTTTGAAACTGCCCACAAATAGAAAATGTAACTATTTTCCGTGTATTTCACCCCATTTGATAATGCTGGAGTTATCGTATTATAGGTGTCAACTAGTGCTTTGAATAATTCTATTTTACTAAACTTATCTTTTGAGAATTTATAGAATAAATTATAAAGTTCATTTTCAAATTTATAGTGCGGTTTGTCCAAATGACACTCTGACTCAATCTTTTTCAGAATCAGGTCCATTTGATTAATATCATTTTCATCGGTAGCAATCAATAAATAAAAGAATAATGAATCCTGTAAAATATCTGTTCGGACTTTATGAGGTCTAAGTGCATTGATTTTTTCTAAGTAGATTTTAGTCTTCGTATTTTCCTCAATAAAGAAATAGGCCATTTTTAAAGCGGAGTAGATCACCATGTGCATTTCTGTAGAAAGACTATCTTCCAATTTTACAATACCATTTTCTACTTCCTTTATTTTTAAAATTAAGTTTGCTTTATCCCCCATATACGAATAAGACATTAACTCATAATTAGCAGCGTAATAGAAAAGCTTTATTTTAATGTGTTGATCAGATCCAAATTTTCCAAGTTTTATATCGTGTTTTAATTTAGTCAGGGTATCAATTAACTCCTTGAATTCTCCTACACATATGCAACTCGTTAAATGTTCAAAGTAAGCCTGTAAACACTCTGTTGGTTCGTTAATTATTGCGGCATCTTTTACAATTTGCTTGGTCAATTCATATTGAGAATGAATGTCTTGTAATAGGCAAAGTTGCATGGCATGTGCCATTCGCTGGTAATACAATGTTCTTTTAGCAATATGTTCTTTAGGGTTTATTAAGTCTATTCCCGAAAGTTCGGGAAGTTTTTCAACCTCATGAATATAGCCTTGTTTCTTTTTGCGAAGTAGTAATTCGTGATAGGTGTCTGAAGCTTTTAAATAATCTAAGTATTCCTTAATGGTTTTTTTTTCAATTTTTGAAAGGGCTTTATAGTCACTGGTGGAAAATGCCTTTAGTTTAAATCCAATAATTTTTTTCCATTCTAAAATTTGAATAATATAACCGAAGCGTTCATGTTTTTTCGCCAATTTATCTACCCTTTCTATTTCCTTCCATGCTTCTTTTTCAAGTTGACGATTATACAGAAGTTCTGCATGATGTAAGCCTTTAGATATCTGAGAATCAATTGTTTTTGAGCTTTTAACCAGGGATTCTAAGATGCTATTGTATAGATAATTTCTCCGCTGTGTTTCATTATTATCTTTCTTTTTTGATTCTTCATGTTTTCCGGATCGGATATCATTAAAGAGCGAATAATAGCTTGGGTTTTTGTCTTTTTTGATAGATAAACTAAACGCTCGTAACTCGCCTTGAGTAAGAGATTCAATAAGCTTTTCTAAAGATAATTTAGGCATTTTTTAAAAACTTCTAAAGAGTGAAAAAAAAGAAATTACTGTAGCAATTTTGACTTCACTAATGTACAGTTTCTTTCACTGTTATTAGGTTTCCCAATTTGATTATTTTTGGAGTAGAATAATTTTTTGAACGATGGAAAAAACTAAACTTATTGAGATATATAGCAACCTAGTAGATACGTTTCCAGAGATTACTCGAAAAGGTAAAACCATGCCTTACACTTCATTAAACGGAAATATGTTTTCCTTTATTTCAAAGGAAGGTGATTTAGGTATTAGACTTTTTAAAGAACAGCAATCGGAGTACATTGAGAATACGGAAGCTGATTTTTTGATCTCTCACGGAGCCGTAATGAATGGGTATATAAATGTTCCTGATTCAATTATTGAGGATGAGAAATTACTGAAGCAAACTTTTGAAAAAAGTGTTGCGTTTGTGAAAAGCTTAAAGCCAAAGCCTACAAAAAAGAAGAAGTAATGGGTGCTAAAAAAGAGGGATAGATGCTATTAAAAAATGTAGTTCGTATTTTAGGGGATAGGGTCGCGTATCAAATATAAAAAGTAGGGCTAATTTAAGCCCTACTTTTATTTTACTTTATAATGGAATGTTACCGTGTTTTTTCTTTGGTAATACTTCCACTTTATTTTCTAAGCTTTCAAAAGCTATAATTAGTTTTTCTCTCGTTTCTTCTGGTAAAATAACATCATCTATGTATCCTCTAGAAGCGGCTCTATATGGATGAGCAAACTCCTCCGCATATTCTGCTTCTTTTTGCTTCCACATTTCCTCTGGGTTTTCTGCCGATTTAATATCATGCCTGAAAATAATTTCAGCAGCACCTTTAGCTCCCATAACTGCGATTTCAGCACCTGGCCAAGCAAAATTCATATCTGCACCAATATGCTTAGAGTTCATCACGTCATAAGCACCACCATAGGCTTTACGGGTAATAACTGTAATTCTAGGTACGGTAGCTTCACTAAATGCGTAAAGTAATTTTGCGCCATTTGAAATAATTGCGTTCCACTCTTGGTCGGTTCCAGGCAAGAACCCTGGTACGTCTTCCAGTACAAGTAATGGAATATTGAAAGCATCACAGAAGCGAACAAATCGAGCTGCTTTTTTAGAGGAATTGATATCTAGTACTCCCGCTAAAACAGCTGGTTGATTAGCAACAATTCCAATTGATTTCCCTGCTAATCTAGCAAATCCAACGACAATGTTTTCTGCGTAATCTTTATGAATCTCATAGAAAGTATCGTAATCAATAATTCCTTTAATGACTTCTTGAATGTCGTAAGGTTGGTTCGCACTTTCTGGAACTATAGTGTTTAATTCTTCCCTTTTTTCATTCCCAGAAGTATACGGTAGTGAAGGCGGGTTTTCCTCGCAGTTTTGAGGCATGTAAGAAAGTAAGTTTCTAAGTTTCTCAAAAGCATCTACTTCATTAGCAGCGGTTATTTGACTTACCCCAGATTTTACAGCGTGTGCAGACGCACCACCTAAATCTTCTGAACTAATTATTTCATGGGTAACAGTTTTTACTACGTTAGGCCCGGTCACGAACATATATGAGGTGTTCTCCACCATCATAATGAAATCTGTCAATGCAGGGGAGTAAACTGCTCCACCGGCACAGGGACCCATTATTGCTGATAATTGTGGAATAAGTCCACTAGCTAAAGTGTTTTTGTAAAAGATGTCAGCATAGCCACCTAAAGAGACTACCCCTTCTTGAATACGTGCGCCACCAGAATCATTTAGCCCTAGAATAGGTGCGCCATTTTTCATGGCTAAATCCATTACACGCACAATTTTTTCGGCATGAGCTTCGGCTAATGAGCCACCTAAAACGGTGAAATCTTGAGAAAAAACATAGACTAATCGACTATTAATTTTCCCGTATCCAGTAACAACTCCGTCTCCTAAAAATTTTTGCTTATCCAATCCAAATAAGGTAGAACGGTGCGTTGCGAGTTGCCCTAATTCCTGAAAAGTTCCTTCATCCAGTAAAAAATGTATACGTTCACGAGCGGTTAGCTTTCCTTTTTTGTGTTGGGCATCAATACGTTTTTGTCCACCACCTAATTTAGCTTCTTCCTTTATTTCCAGTAATTTCTTTGACTTATCGTCCATCAATACAAGTTTATGAATGAATATTATAACTTCCCTTTAGGAAAGGTGTATGTCATTATAGTTCTAACTATCAAAGATAAAAAAGGTGGGATAATGAACGTTTTATTTCTTTAAAATCTGATTTAATAATGTGTTCTATTCTTTGTGTAGGATATCTAACTTAGTCACAGAGGAACTGGCAATGATTACGGTTAATAATTAAGCCAATTCACTACATTTGTGGAACATCAAAAACAGATTGAAATGAGTAAAGATAAAATCAATGCTTCTAAAGCACCAAAACCTGTAGGAGCATATCCGCATGCACGTCAAGTTGGAAATTTGTTGTTTTTATCTGGCGTTGGTCCTCGTACTGCGGGTTCTGATGGTACAGATTCTAAAGTGCCCGGCTTAGAGGTGAATGCGAATGGTCATTTTGTGAAATTTGATTTTGAAGCACAATGTCATGCGGTATTTCAAAACGTTAGAGCGGTACTTGAAGCCTCTGGTTCAAAATGGGAGAACTTGGTGGATGTAACCGTGTTTTTAGTGGATATGAAACGTGATTTCTTAATTTTTAATCGCGTTTATGCGGAGTATTTCTCTGAAGTACAGCCGTGTAGAACTACCGTTGAAATTAATGCTTTACCAACACCGATTGCTATTGAGTTGAAGTGTATTGCCACCATGTAAGATCAATAATGGAATCATGAGTGAGTTAAAGGTAAGTTTTATTCAGACTAATTTGCATTGGGAAAACCCCGAAGAAAACCGGAGAATGTTTGAGGAGAAAATTAGGTATGTATCAGATGATACGGACTTAATTGTTTTACCTGAAATGTTTTCTACTGGATTTTCAATGGCACCTTCGCGTTTGGCAGAAACCGAAAGCGGAGCGAGTGTAAGTTGGTTAAAAGCTATTGCAAATAGAAAAAATTGCGTGATTACCGGAAGTTTGATTATTAGTGAAAACGAAAAATTTTATAATCGATTGTTTTGGGTAAAACCAGACGGTAGCTATGAAACATACGATAAACGACACTTGTTTTCTTTAGCGAGTGAAGAGAGATTTTATGCTCCCGGAACAGATAGGTTAGTGGTAGATTTAAAAGGGTTTAAAATTATGCCCTTAATTTGTTATGACCTTCGATTTCCAGTATGGAGTAGAAATGATTTAGATTATGACGTTCTTCTTTATGTGGCAAACTGGCCAGAGCGAAGAGCGTTTTTTTGGAAACAACTACTTATTGCACGGGCTATTGAAAATCAATCGTATGTACTTGGGTTGAATAGAGTAGGGAATGACGGCAATGCTATTTTTCACTCTGGCGATAGCATTTGTTTAGATCCGTTAGGAGAGTGTGTTGCTTCTGCAAAACCTGGTAAAGAGGAAGTAGTTAATGTGATTATTTACAAGCATAAAATCAAAGAGGTTAGAGAGCGATTTATGTTTTTGAATGATAAAGATGATTTTACGTTGATTACTTAAGTTCAACGTTCCAAACTTCTTCCATATCCCAATTCGGTCTTATTTCAATTATTCCGTTGTAATAAACGAGCTCTTCAGGTTGAATTAGCTTTTCAATATCACCTGTATCCCACTTTTCGTTTCCATTGGCATCTAAAATCAAACGCAACTTGTATTTACCTGGTATTGCGAGCTGATGATAAATTACACTACCCGATTTTATCTTGTAATCCTTAAGAAATTTACCCTCTTCATTCATTAACTCCAATAAAAGTTTGCCGTCATATTGAGGCACATTTACCGTAAAACGAAAGCTACCGTAATCTTCAAAACTTTTGGTTTTAAATTTAATAATGGTCGTATCGTTAGTTTGGTTGATGATGTCTGTAAAAGAACCCGAATTAAAAATGAACGCATAGGATTTGTTAGGAGCCCATGGGTGTTTAATTACCATAGATCTAATCTCCTCGGTTTTACCTGTTTTAATTTGAGGTAAGTACATGTCAATTAACTTATTCAAAATGGCGTCTCTCATGGGTACAGTGTCGATACCATTTACAAAAGACATACTATCTAAATTCCATTTGGCTGGCGGTCGGCTAAAGCTCAAATGTAGCGTATCAAAGTAGGGGTGAGTTCCATTTTTAATAGCTAGTTTAATTCCCAAAGGGCTTTTATTCGTTTTCTTTTTCTTTAGTTTTTTAATGAATTTTTTACGATCAGAAATACCTATGTCCGTGGTATCTAGATATCCTAAATCATCACTCACAATTACCTGAACAGAGTCAATATCTTTGTCGCCTTCAATCCAAAACTTAAAGCTATCTGATTTTATTTCTTCGATGTAATAGCTTACGGTATCAGATGACGGAATGAAATTAAATGTCGGATTCTTTAGCGGAGAATTAAATCCCAGAATAAATGAGAAGTGTTCTCTAGAGAATTCTTTAGAAATATATTGCGTAGTGTCTATTTCTTTAAAAGCGAAAAAATTAGCAGTATCTTGGTTGTGTGGGTTTATATAATCGGGGTAAAACCCTATTTTACCAAAGGGTTGGTAGTTGTAATTCGAGCCAGGGTTTTCAAGAACGAAAATCTGATACTTTTTTTCTGATAAATACTTTAAAGCGTATTGACCACTAGAATTTGTCTTAGCTATGTAACTAGGGTTTCCGTTGTAAATGGCTGAATCATCAGCGGCATTATATAAAATAACGGTAGCATTAGCAATTGGTTTTAATGTGTACGCATCTTTGACAATCCCTGAAATATAGCCGGAGTCTAATTTGAGTCCCGTAGAAATAACAAAAAGATTACTGTCTAATGGGTTTCCTTCATTTAGGTCAACTATAGCATTTCCAAAATTGAAATTGTAGGTCGTGTTTTCAAGTAGGGTATCTTTGATATCAATAAAAACACGTTTGCCCTTTAATCGGTACGTAACCTCATATTTTAACGGTGGAGATACCACCAATTCTGAAGCAAGAGACTTTACTTGAACATATTCATCAAAAACCATGGCAATGGTATGGCCATTAAATCCAGTGGATAAATTTTTCGGACTACTTTGAATGATTTGGGGTGGAGTAGTGTCTTTGGTTCCCCCATTTAAGGGACGTGGTTGTGCGCATTGAATGGTTATTAATGCGATACCTAAAACAGAAATTAATTGCCAAAATTTCATCGTGGGTTAGATTGTTTTCGAGATTAATAACACCATTTGCTCTAAGTAATTTTTATCTAAATCATCAAAACTCCCTTCTAAGGAGCTGTCAATATCAAGGACACCAAAAAAGGTTCCGTTCGCCTTAAAAATCGGAACAACTATTTCTGAAATACTTTCAGAGCTACACGCAATGTGTTCCGGAAAGTCATTTACATTTTTTACAATTATGGTTTCCTCTTTCAACCAAGATTGTCCGCAAACCCCTTTACCTTTTGAAATTCTAGTACATGCAATAGGACCTTGAAATGGTCCTAACACTAACTGGTTTTCATCCAGTAAATAAAACCCAACCCATAAATGATTAAAAGTCATGTTTATGGCACTGGATATATTTGCCAAATTCGCAATAGTATTTGTTTCACCAGCAATTAACCCTTCAATTTGTGGAAGTAAAGATTGGTACACTTCTTCTTTATTTCCTAATGAAATATATAGGTTTTCTGCCATATTGCAAATATAGTTATTGCGTTTGCCTAAGGAAGATAATTAAGGTTTGTTATATGTTCTCTATATGATAGTTTGTTAGCTACTTATCCGTTTGCAACAGCCAAAGAGGCTATACTAACTTTGGCTCCCGGCACCGTAAGTATTTGGTTTGCGCATGCTTCAATTGTTGATCCAGATGTTATCACATCATCAATTACTAAAATGTGCTGGTTCTCTAGTGGGTTTGGGTCGGCAATTTTAAAAATGGTTTTCACATTTGTCCAACGGTTAAAAATAGCTTTTTTCGTTTGGGTATCGTTATGAGTGACTCTTACTAGAGAGGTTGTATTGACTGGTATGTTTAATACTAAGGCCATTCCATCGGCAATTTTCTCTGCTTGATTGTACCCTCTAATCTTTAATTTATTTGGATGAAGTGGTACTGGAATGATTTGGTCTATAGCTGAAAACCGATCTGAATTAAGAAGTATTTTCCCTAATAGTTCCCCCATGAAAATGGCAGACTTATCGTTGCCCTTATACTTAAAGGCGTGAATCATTTTTTGTATTCTGCTTTTTTTACTAAAGAAATATCCCGCTGTAGCTTGCTCTACGGTTGTTTTATACCAGAATAATTTCTCCACGGGATTATCCTTATGATTTTCAAAGTGGGTATTGGGCATATCAATAGCGCATTCTAAACAAATCATTTTATCATGATGCATAAGCGCATCCCCGCATCCGATGCAAATTTCGGGGTATAGTAAAGCTATAAAATCCGTTAAAAGAGTATAGTAATACGGGATATTGGAATACTTTTGGGCCATAATTTCAATAAAAGTATGGAAAATCAGGAGAATAGCCAAGCAAAACCAGTAGTTCAATATGTGCTAATTGCATTATTAGTGCTGATTTCTGGGATTGGAATTTTTTTAGTAAACGAAAATAGCAAGTTAAAAACGGCATTAGCAGATTGTGGTGTTTCTTATGCTTCTTCGGAAGATGAGAAGGTGGAGGTTATGAATAATTTGCAAGACATGGCTTCGGAGTATGATTCGTTAATGACTGATAATGACTCGATAAATAGTGAATTGTACTCTCAAAAAGAAAAGGTTGACAAATTAATGTCGGATGCTAAAAAGTATAATTGGTCTATTTATAAATTGAAAAAAGAAGCTTCTACTTTACGTGAAATCATGAAAGGCTATGTTAGAACAATAGATTCTTTGAATACGGAGAATGTAGAGTTACGTGCTGAAAATCTTAATGTAAAGGATGAATTGGGAGTGAAGCAGAATGAAAATAGTAAATTAAAAGAAAGCAACTCTGAATTAGTAGACAAGGTTAGATTAGGGGCTAAACTAGCTGCAATAAACCTAACGGTGTATGCGCAGCGTGTAAAAAGAAATAATGTACATAAGGAAAGTACGCGAGCTAGCACTGCCGAAAAGATTAAGACATGTTTCACTATTGATGATAATGAAGTGACCGAATCGGGTAAGAAAATGGTTTACTTGAGAATTATGACCCCTGAAGGAACAGTTTTAGCGGAACGCTCTGATAATTCGAATACTTTCAACTTGAATGGCTCTCGTGTTTTATATAGTGTGAAAAAAGAAGTTAATTACGAAAATCAAGAATTGGACCTATGTATGTACTGGGATGTAACAGATATGTTGACTCCTGGAGAATATTATATTAAGGCATACATTGCCGGAGATGAAATAGGATCGACTACAATGATTCTTAAATAATTTAAATAGTAATGACTATTTATTATTAAACTCGCTCATGGTTTGACCAAGGCCTAATACTGAAAAGGTTTTTATTAGGTCAGCGCACATTTTAAGTCTCTCTGCGAGGGCTTTCTTTTCATCCGCACTCCATTCTCCTAAAACGTAATTTACTTGCGAACCAGGGTTGAATTCACTTCCTACGCCAAATCGAAGACGCGCGTAATTATTTTGACCTAGAATTAAGTTAATATTCTTTAATCCATTATGGCCTCCATCACTTCCTTTACCGCGTAAACGTAATTTACCGAAAGGGAGCGCAATATCATCCGTTAGAATTAATACACGTTCTAGAGGAATATTTTCTTTCTGCATCCAGTAATTAACTGCTTTACCACTAAGGTTCATGTATGTTGAAGGTTTCAACATAATAATTTGCCGTCCTTTAAATTTCAAGACCGCTTTAGAGGCTAGTTTATCTGATTCAAAAAAAATACCCGATGAACTAGCTAGCTCATCGAGTATTTTAAATCCAATATTATGTCTGGTTTCTGAATATTCAGAACCAATGTTCCCTAACCCAAAAACAAGATATTTCATACGAATAAATTTAAACTTCCTAGTTGCCTAGAAAAGCACTAATTTATGCTTCAGTAGGAACTTCTTCAGCAGCAGCTTCTTCGCCTTCTTCTTCTTCAACTGCCCCACGAGCAGTTTTAACAGCAACAACAACATTTGAAATTGGGTCTAAAAACTCAATCCCATCAACATTCATTGTTCCTACTTTAACTGACTCACCAATTTTCAAGTTGTCAACGTTTACTACAACATTTTCTGGAATGCTTGCAAGTAAACCTTTAACTTTAACTTTTCTCATTGGTGTTTGAAGTTTACCTCCATTTTTCACACCAATAGAAGAACCTTCTAAAGAAACTGGTAATGCAACGGTTACTGGTTTACCATCTTCTAAGATTAAGAAGTCAGCATGTACCGGTTTGTCAGTTACAGGATGAAATTGAGACGCTTTCAAAAAAGTGCTATACTCTTTACCGTCAATTGCGATAATCACATTATATACATCCGAAGTATAAATGATTTTATCAAATGATTTTTGGTCCATTGTAAAGTGTATTTGGTTACCTGCACCGTACATTACACATGGAACTAAATCGTTTAATCTAGCTTCTTTTGCTCCTGATTTACCTAAGTTCTCTCTAACTGAACCTGTAATAGATATTGTTTTCATTCTACTTGTTTATTTCTATACTATAAAATTATCACTGATTGATTCGTGGTTTTCTAAACTACGAATTACACCAGCAAATAAATTAGCTACTGTTAAAACTTTTATTTTATCTGAATTTTGTTTTAAACGAATTGTATCGGTAACGATTAATTCTTTTATAACAGAGTTCTCAATTCTTTCAAATGCTGGCCCTGATAGTACTGGATGAGTACACATTGCGCTTACGCTTGTTGCTCCTTGCTCAATCATTAATTCTGCCGCTTTACAAATAGTTCCAGCAGTATCAATAATATCATCAATGATTAAAACATTTTTGCCCTTTACATCACCAATAACCATCATGTTATCGATTTTGTTGGCAACACTTCTTTGCTTGTAACAAATAGCCATTTCTAAACCTAAAAACTTAGAATAAGCATTTGCTCTTTTAGTACCTCCTGTATCTGGAGCTGCAATGATTAAGTTATTTAAATCATAATTCTCCTTAATAAATGGTAAGAATATACTGGAAGCATATAAATGGTCTACAGGAATTTCAAAGAAACCTTGAATTTGATCAGCATGTAAATCCATTGTGATCACTCTAGTAACACCAGCTGCGCTCAATAAGTTTGCAACTAATTTAGAACCAATTGCCACACGTGGCTTATCTTTTCTATCCTGTCTTGCAAAACCAAAATATGGAATTACAGCAATGATTTGACGAGCAGAAGCGCGTTTTGCAGCATCAATCATTAAAAGCATTTCCATTAAATTATCAACGGGAGGGTTGGTGGATTGTAGGATGAACACATCCTGACCACGTACAGTCTCATTGAAATAAGTGGTGTATTCACCATCGCTAAACTTAGGGATGGAAACATCACCAAGTTCAGTACCGTATGCCTCAGCAATCTTTGTTGCTAAATTTACGTCTGCGCTGCCTGTAAAAAATTTTACTCTATTATCCACGTTAGTCCTGCTTGAAAAAGGCTGCAAATTTAATTAAATAATGTACACTTATCCAAATAATTACGTGTTCATGTTATTTATATTAATAGGCCTTTAATTAGCTGATTTTAGTGGATAATACGAAGATTTTCAATTTTTGTGCGATTCAATTTAAAAATTCATTACTTTCGCGCAGTCCTAATAACGGAATATTTTTAGGTCTAAGATGTTAATTTATTATCACAATAATGGCATCTTTCTACTGATGCCCCGGTGGCGGAACTGGTAGACGCGCTGGATTCAAAATCCAGTTCCTTCCGGGAGTGGGGGTTCGATTCCCCCCCGGGGTACAAAAGCTGTTCAGAAATGGGCAGCTTTTTTACATTAAGCAAATATTAAATGGCTACTGTTTATATTCTTTACTCTAAATTGGCTAAACGCTTTTATACTGGAAGTTGTTTGGATTTGGAGGTACGCTTAGGTCAACATAGGTCAGGAGAATTCAACTCAAGTTATACTTCTAACCATTCAGACTGGGTGCTATATTACGAAATGGGTGGGCTTGGATACTCGCAATCCCGAAAGATTGAGAATCACATAAAGCAAATGAGAAGTAGAAGGTATATAGAAAACCTTAAATTATACCCTGAGATTATGGCTAAACTGAAATTAAAGTATTCTGGATAACAAGGAATAGTGGGGTTCGTCCCGATAGCTATCGAGGACCCCCCCCGGGGTACAAAAGCTGTTCAGAAATGAGCGGCTTTTTTTATGTTCAATATTTTCATTTATTGATGAATGTGAACAGTGTTTTTTGCAAATGTCACTTTTAGAGAATTAGTATTGTTAAAAATAAAAAAAGCCGAAGAGATTAAATCTCTTCGGCTTTAATTTTATTAATTGGAAAAATTCCAAGTTATTGTTTATCCCACCAAAGCTTGTTGTCTTTAGTATCTCCACCAATTGCAGAAGCTGCAGCACTGTAGTTAGATCCATTCAACGTTTGCTCGTTTACTGGGTATGTATATCTAACAGGAGTTGCCGAAGGAGTTCCAGCAGCTTGGTTTAATGTTGGTTGGTCTAATCTTCTAAAAGTAGTCCATCCCACTACACCTCTGTTAAAATATGCTAACCATGCTTGCGTACCGATTTTTTGTTTCCAATCACCAGCAGCAGTAGAATAAGCTACATCAGTAGTTGCTAAATAAGTAGAAGCATCAGAAGCAGAACCTCCCCAATGTTCAATGGAAGAAGTAATAGCGTTGTTATAATGCTCTTCAGCAGTACCAGAACCAGCAATACCTCTTTCAATAGCTTCTGCTTTGTAGAACTCCATTTCTGAATAATCCATTAAAGTGTTTGCTAATTCAGCAGTATTTAGGTCAGCACCAGCGTGACTGTAGCTACCATAATCATTTGTAGCTCCGTAAACACCACCAATATATGCAGTTGTGTCTGGTGCCATTGTGAAATACATACCAATTCTAGGATCACTCAAAGAGTTCATCATATCAATGATAGTATTTGCAGCAACAAAATCAGCACGTCCGGAAAGAACTAAATCTTCATAGATAGGGTTTGTGTTTGGTGAGCCTGAAAGGAATCCAAAATACGCGCCATCAGAAGAAGAAGCAAAAACATTATCCCAAGCATCAAGAATTGCAGCTGAAGATGCAGATGGATTTGCATCACCCATTGTAATTCCCATTTTCATTTTTAAGCCATACGCGAATTGTTTCCACATCGCAACATCGCCTTCAAATAAATTGTCATATCCACCTGAAAAACTTCCAGCAGAAGCATCAAGGTTTCCAATCGCAGCATCTAAACGTACAATAAGATCTAAATAAATAGTCTCCGCATCGTCAAATTTAGGAAGATTTGATTCTCCTAATGCTTCAGAATAAGGTACGTCACCAAAAATATTGGTTAAACGCTCATAAGAATACACATTAAGTATTTCAATAATTGCTAACCTATTTGCTTTAGCCGCATTATCAGTTGCTAAGTTATAAGATTCTTTATTTGTTGCTGAAGTTGCAGCAGATAAATCTTGTAATACGTCTCTATATATTTCTCTCCACTCCTGTTCTGGAACGTTACGAGCTGTAAGATCATAATTACTTTCATCTAAATAGGTAGTTTGCGTTAAATACTGCGACCACAACTTTGTGTTGTTACGATTCACATTTAACGTAGCTACTTGTCTGTTTAAACTGTGTGCAGCTTGAGCAAATAAAGTTTGCGCTGGCACCTCTGTTGGCCTCTTTGTATCAGTATTCATCTCGTCAAAGTCTTTTGCGCAAGAAGAAAAAAGAGTAACTAAAGCCAATCCATATAATAATTTATGTTTCATATTTTTTTTTCTAGAAGTTTAATTTTAAGTTGAAACCAAACGTTCTGGTAGTTGGTAATACACCAGATTGGAACCCTTGAACATTACCTGAAGATAATCCAGCCTCTGGATCAGCATGAGGTAAATTTTTATGGATAATCCATAAGTTAGATCCAACAAAACTTAAAGTAGCATTTTCAATGAAAAGTTTACTTAAAGCAGAGGCAGGAATTCTGTAATGTATAGCAACTTCTCTTAACTTAACGTAAGACGCATCATAAATGAATCCAGCGTTAGGGTTACGAGACCACCCGTTTACTTTATAGTTTCCACCTTCAACTCTAATGTCGTTTGAAGAACCATCTTCTTTAACACCTTCTAAAATTACACCACCACCTTCAGAAACAGGGTTTCTAACCGGGTTTCCTAAATCATTTGTGTAATCAGTTTCAGCATATAATCCAGTACCCATTCCGTACCATTGATCCAGAGAGAATACATCTCCACCTTTTTGCCAGTCAATTAAAAAACTTGCACTCCAGCTTTTGTATGTAAATGTATTAGTTATACCACCTGTCCAATCTGGAGTGATATTACCTAAAACGTTATCATTTGTAGCTGATCTCATATAGTAACCATCAGTTCCTATTGTTTTTTCACCGTTTGTATAAACATAATCAGTACCAGTAATAGCACCATACGTTTCACCAACTTTAGCATTAACAGAAACACCACCTTGAAAAGAAGCTAATTGAAGGTTTTCAATTCCATCAGTTAAACTAACAACAGTATTTGTGTTTTTTGCCCAGTTAAGAGTCGCATCCCATTTGAAGTCTTTTTTATCAAGAATTCTTCCAAAGATAGTAAGCTCAATACCTCTGTTTTGGATTTCTCCAGCATTCATGTATTTAGCAGTATATCCGGTGGCATATGAAACTGGTACAGCAAATATTTGATCAACGGAATTAGCACTGTAAAGTGCCGCATCAAATCCTAAACGTTTGTTCCAAAAATACATTTCTAAACCTGCTTCAACTGAAGTTGTAATTTCAGGTCTTAAAAGCGCATTGTTTTGAGTACTTGTAGAAGAATTCATTGGACTTGTGAATGCTGGTAAAATATCATACACGTTATTTAAAGATTGCACTGGTGCAGCTTTTCCTACTTGTGCATAGTTTAATCTGAATTTACCAAAAGAAACATTTTCAATATCTAACAGCTCAGTAAATACAAAACTTCCTGAAACTGCAGGATAGAAATAACTACGGTTTCCTTCTGCTAATGTTGAAGAAACATCATTACGACCTGTTACATCTAAGAATAAAAATCTTTTGTATCCTAAAGTGAATCCACCATAAATACTATTTACACCTAATTCAGAAGCTCTTTCAGTGGTAATAACGGAAGATGCATTACTTAAAGCGAATACACCAGGAACGTTAAGTCCACCATTGGTAGAACCTCTTACGTAATCAGTTTGTGATCTTCTAATCCCAGAACCACCCATAACGTTTAAGTTAAGGTCAGTTGTTAAATCAGTGTTGTATGTTAAAATGAAATCAACATTATTCTCATTAAATGATTTGTTGATACGAGAGTATCCAGATGGTTGGTTATTTAACCCACCAAAGGTGGTAGAAGTTGAGCCAACTGCTCTTCTCTCTTCAATTAATTCAGAATAATTGTCTACAGTAAACCTAAGCATTGCGCTTAATTTATCAGTGATTTTATAGTTCATTGATAAATTACCAAACATTCTATTTCTAGTATCATTTTGATAGTTTTCATATCTTGACCAATAAGGGTTGTCCCAATAAATTGGAGCCTGAGTTTGACCATCAGGTCCCATACTACCTCCTGGATTCCAAGAAATATTTCTTCCAGTAGACTCATAAATACTCTTTTGATCTTGCAGATTAACATTAGTTTGCCACCACTGACGGTATTGAGACATAATATTATCAGAATAACCAGTTGAATTTCTACCTGTTGTATTTGTAGAAATATAGTTAGCTCCTAATGTAATAGTCAATTTGTCAGTTGGTTTATACGAAGTGTTTACACCAATATTGTTTCTTACTAATTTTGAATTTGGCATTAACCCATTTTGAGTTAAGTTTCTGTAAGATACTCTAATTGATGCATTGTCGCTTGCACCACCTATACTTAAACTATTTGTAAAAGATGTAGGTGTTTCAAAAAATGAAATAGCTCCATCATCTCCAGCAGACTTCCAAGGAGTTGGTTTCATATAGTTTGGAGAAGCTGGGTCGATTGCATCCCATTGGTAAACCAATAAGTTTTCATCAAACCTTTGCCCCATTGAGGCATCCTCTGTAAACGGAACAACGTAATCATCAATACCGTCACCATTGAAATCATATTCTTCAAGCCCTGGCTTGTCACCACCTGAATAATAAGGACCATATCCTGCACCATAATTGGTTTGGTATTTTGGGAATGTAGTTTTATCAACTTGTCCAAACGTGTAATTAGAGTTAAACGATACACCTACACCTTTTTTACCTTTAGCAGCTGTTTTGGTTGTAATAATGATTACACCATTTGCAGCTCTTTCACCATATAGTGCAGTTGCCGCAGCTCCTTTAAGTATGTTTACAGACTCGATATCCTCTGGGTTGATATCCGATACAGCATTACCATAATCATAACCTTTACCACCACTTTTTTGATAATCAGTAGTTGAAGAGCTATTATTAATTGGTACACCATCTACAACAAATAAAGCTTGATTGTCACCAAGTAATGAAGTAGTACCACGTAACACAATGTTAGTGGACCCACCAAAGTTTCCACTTTGCTTCACTTGTGCACCTGCAACACGGCCAGATAATGAATTTACAACGTTGTCATATTTAACGTTATTCACTTCATCACCAGATACTTGCTGTGTAGCGTACCCAAGAGCTTTTTTCTCTCTTGAAATACCTAAAGCGGTTACAACCATTGCGTCTAGTTCTACTCCTGCACTCATTCCTGCATTAACCGTAGAACTTGTGGCAACCATTGACATGGTTTGCATTCCTACAAATTTAAATTCTAAAGTTTGACCTAAAGAGTCAATTTGTAATTCGTACTTACCGTTAATGTCGGTTACAGTACCTTTAGTTGTGTTTTGAATGACAACTGTCACGCCCGGAAGCGGAGAGTTATCTTCTTTGTCAGTTACAGTCCCTTTAACTGTGACCTGAGCAAATGTTACCGAGGCGAATAGCATCCCGATAAATAACAAAAAATAGTTTTTGTTCCTCATAGCATAGATTTAATTGTTACAATTTATTAATAATAAAATGGGTGAACCCCTTAAATAATCTGAGAATTTTTAATTCCCTCCGCCCTCACTAAAGAGGTGTTTTGTTTTGTGTTTATTCTAGTTGAAAACAAATGAGTTAAACACTTACGAACGGTTTAAACCCAATTTGAGAGGCAAAAATTAAGATTAATAAACGAGTTATGTTAAGAAATCTTAAAGTTTTTGTCCTTCCTGCATAACAATGACTGTATGATTAAATGTTTTGACTTAATAGTTAAAGATGCAAAATTTTATTTGGCGGAATCAGTCTTATCTTTATTTATTTGCGATAAATTGTGGGCTGATTACACTTTTTATTATGAAAATTTTGTGGTTAATCCTAGGCTTTGTAGTAGTTATAGAAGAAAGTAATAGTATATATTAATAATGTAATTTCTTGGTATTTTATTTAGTTTTTTGAATTGCAAAAATGGGGTTGTGATATGTTTTCATCGGCTTAACTTTGTTGACTTTACCATTTATATGAAAGAAACAGGAAATTGGAAGTTATATGTACCTATCTTAATAGGTATTTCTTTAGGGTTGGGTTATGTTTTAGGGAGTTCATTAAGTAAGCCTAATCAAACTCCTTCAGCTAATCCCGTGGAATCTTCTCAATTTAATATGATAGGAGAACTTCTAAATTACATTGACGCGGAGTATGTGGATGAAGTCAGTAAGGATGAATTATTGAATAAAACAGTGAAGTACTTGCTGCAAGAGTTAGATCCTCATTCGTATTATATTTCTCCAGATGAGTATGCGGAAATGAATGAACCTTTAGAGGGGAATTTTGATGGTATCGGGATTCAGTTTAATATCCAGAATGATACGTTGGTAGTTATCGATCCTATTGTTAATGGACCTTCTGAAAAAGTGGGCATTAGAGCAGGAGATCGTATAATTAAGGTGAACGACTCTTTAATTGCGGGTGTAGGGGTTAGAAATAGGACGGTTTTGAAATTACTGAAAGGCGTAAAAGGGACTAAGGTTGAGGTTACCGTTGCAAGAAGAGGAAATGAACTTATTAAATTTTCAATTACCAGAGATAAAATTCCTATTCATAGTGTAAGTTCTCATTATATGCTGAACGACACTACAGGTTATATTAAGGTAGACCGATTTGGCTCTAATACTACGGAAGAGTTTTTGAATGGGATTAGTGGTTTTCAAAGTCAAAAAGCAAAAAAGGTTATTATAGATTTACGCGGTAATGGAGGTGGTTATATGAATGCCGCTACAAATATGCTAGACGCATTTTTTGACAAAGGAGAGTTGTTGGTTTATACAGAAGGGAAAGCAAGACGAAAAACAGAAACGATTTCTAAGAGCAAAGCCACTTTTGATGAAATGGATGTGGTGGTTTTAATAGATGAAAGTTCTGCTTCTGCGAGTGAAATATTTGCAGGTGCAATTCAAGACCATGATCGTGGGGTAATTGTTGGAAGACGTTCTTTTGGAAAAGGATTAGTTCAGGAACAAACTGTATGGCCAAATGGGTCAGCCACTAGGCTAACTATTGCGAGGTATTATACACCATCAGGTAGATGTATTCAAAAACCATATACAGATGGTTTAAAGGAGTATCAGGAGGAATATTACCATCGCTATAAAAATGGTGAAATGCTATCTAAAGACAGTATTGAAATATCAGACTCCTCTGTTTTTAAAACAGATGCAGGGCGATTAGTTTTTGGCAGTGGAGGAATCATTCCGGATATTTTTATTCCAATTGATACTACGCAAGGGTCTAGTTACTTAACGGAATTGTCTTATTCTGGAGTTATTTACGATTTTGCTTTTGACTATGCAGACCATCATCGGGAGGAAATGAGCAAATACAAAGGGGCGAAAGATTATATTTCTAATTTTGAAATTAGCCAGGAGTTGATTTCCGATTTAATTTCTTTTGCGGAAGATAGAAAAGTAGTTTACGATGAGTTCGGTTTTAATAGGTCTAAAAAGGTTATTGTTAAAAGACTAAAAGCCTATATAGCTCGCAATATTTGGAATGACGAAGGCTTTTATCCAATCTGGAACAATGATGACCCAACAATAAAAGCAGCTGTTTTATCAAACATAAATAACCTGATAGAAAAATAAAGCTATGCGGTTTATCGTTGTTTTTATTTTTCTTTTGATTTCCCGTTTTTCTTTTTCAATTGAAATTGAAAAAGCAGCTATAAAGACACTGTCAATTACTGATATTCATCTTATTTCATCACAGGTAGACTTACCTATAAACGATAAAAACTATCCGTATTTATTAGGGGAAGAAGATTTTGGGATTCCACTACCGCTTTATCCCAACACGGGAAAAGCGGTAAAAAGAAAAGTAATTGCAGTTACCTTAGCCGTTACGCTTGGTGTTTTTGGTGTGCATAGATTGTACTTAGGTACATCCACAAAAGTCCCAATTATTTACACCCTAACCTTAGGTGGCGGGTTTGGTGTTTTAGTTGTGAGTGACATTATAGCCATATTAGCGACTAAAAGCTTAGACGCATTTTCACCGAACGAAAAGGTTTTTATGTGGGCAGAATAGCAAATTACTATTCTACGGTCACTGATTTCGCTAAATTTCTTGGTTGATCAACGTTACATCCTCTCATTACGGCAATGTGATAGGAAAGTAATTGCAATGGAATGGTTGTAATTAATGGAGTGAAAGCCTCAATGGTTTCTGGGATTTCAATGCAATAGTTAGCTAACTCTTTTAAGGTAGTATCACCCTCATTTACAATTGCAATAATTTGACCGTCACGTGCTTTAATTTCTTGAACATTACTTACAATCTTCTCGTACTGAGAACCTTTGTTCGCAATAACAACAATTGGCATGTTTTCGTCAATTAAAGCAATTGGACCATGTTTCATTTCAGCTGCAGGATATCCTTCTGCATGAATGTAAGATATTTCTTTAAGTTTTAAAGCCCCTTCTAAGGCAACTGGGAAATTAACGCCTCTTCCTAAATAAAGGAAGTTAGACATATCTCCATATTTTTTAGTAATTTCTAAAACCTGCTTATCTGATTCAAGCATTTTTTCAATTTTACTTGGAATGTTGTCTAATTCCGTTAGTAATTCATGAAATAATGAGTTTGAAATATTTCCTTTTTTGTGCCCTAAATTTAGAGCCATAAGCGTTAAAATGGCAACTTGAGAAGAAAATGCTTTAGTAGAAGCAACGCCTATTTCTGGGCCAGCATGTGTGTAAGCTCCAGCGTGTGCAGCCCTTGCAATGGTAGAACCTACCACATTACAAATCCCAAATATGGTAGCGCCTCTTTCTTTAGCTAATTCAATGGCGGCAAGTGTGTCTGCTGTTTCTCCCGATTGAGAAATAGCAATTACTACGTCATCTTCTCCAATAACTGGATCTCTATATCTAAATTCTGAAGCATACTCTACTTCAACAGGGATACGTGCATATTGTTCAAATAGATATTCCGCTACTAAACCTGCGTGCCATGATGTACCGCAACCAATGATAACGATTCTTCGAGCGTTCATAAACTTGGCTTCATATTCTTGAAAACCAGCGAGCGAAATAATACCTTTATCAACTAACATTCTACCTCTTAAGGTATCACGAATAGACTTTGGTTGTTCGTAAATTTCTTTAAGCATGAAGTGATCAAAACCACCTTTTTCAATAGCCTCCAAGTTCAATTGAAGCTCTTGAATATTTGGGTCTACAGCTTCATTACCATGAATGGTTTTGATACTAATTCCCTTACCTAATTTAATTACCGCCATTTCTTCATCTTCCAAATACACCGCATTCTTGGTATATTCTAAAAATGGAGATGCATCAGAAGCAACAAAAAACTCGTTCTCACCAATTCCAACAACCATTGGGCTGCCTTTTTTTGCTAAGACCATGCTATCTAAAACCCCTTTTTCCATTACGGCAATAGCATATGCGCCAACGACTTGTGTAAGTGCAATTTGTACGGCAGTTTCCAAATCGGAATTTTCCACCTTTTTTATTTCTTCAATAAAGTTGATTAGAACTTCCGTATCTGTATCACTCACAAAAGAATAACCTCTAGAAACTAATTCTTGTTTAAGAGAATCGTAATTTTCAATAATTCCATTATGAATAAGAACCAAGTTTTCAGACTGTGAAAAATGTGGGTGCGAATTAGTATCGTTTGGAACACCGTGGGTAGCCCATCTAGTATGACCAATTCCAATATTACCGGATTTGTTCTTTGACTTAGCTTCGTTTTCTAAATCAACAACTTTCCCTTTTTTCTTAATTACTTCAATATGATTAGGAGTGCCTAGAGCTACTCCTGCACTGTCATATCCTCTGTATTCTAGTCTTTGTAATCCTTTTACAAGAATAGGGTAAGCTTCTCGATGTCCTAAATATCCAACAATTCCACACATAATTTACTCTAGTTTAAAGGGGTGTACGTAATAACAATTTGCAATTTTTCAGCATCAGGGTTGTCAGGTCTGGGGCCATTAATTATTGATCTATTAGCCAAAGTGTTATTTCCAAATGGACTAATTAATAAAATTTCTGATTTATCATCACCAGGTGTATAGTTATGAATAATCTCTTGAATGTATTGCGTGATTAAAAATCGATAACGAGCGCTATCTGCGTCAAGTGTGCCATCAATAACTCTATCACCTGTTTGAACTTGGTCTGGTAAAAATTCAGCCGTTCCATTTTCTAATTTTCTACTAACGGATAATTTATTAAGCGGGTAATAAATCTGCGAAGTATCCACTGGAATATATAATTCAGCGATGTTAATTACCTTTGGGTTTGAAGCAAATTTTGCGATGATATCTTTCATCTCTATCTGTATGTCCGTGCCAATAGTGGCTTGAAGATAGAGCTTTTCACTTCCAGCAGCAGTATCTTCTAAGACTGGACCAATAGCTGAGTTAGTATAATCATGGCTAAAAGTAGTGAAGTTTGCTGTTTGGGTACTGGTGATAAAACTAAATTTTGTAGTGTCATCAGCGGTATGGTAATGGATAGTTACATTAGTAAAACCGCTTAATGGGTTAAAATAAAAAATCGCACCGTTACTACCCACTTGATTCGTTTGAATAGGCTTGATTGTTAATCCTTTCATGAACGCTACAAAGGCATCATTAGACTCATAGTTTGCAGAATCAGTAGCAATCATAGCTTGTCCCCAAGAGTCATCCATTCGAATCCGAATTTGGGCTGGTTGTGGTGCGCCATCTACAAATATGCTATCGTAAAGACCAACGTTACCAATGAACTCACCCACTAAATTTGGTTTAGATTTTACGTTTTCATCGGAATAATATATTTCATCAGAAGTAATATCCATAGCCAATTCATAGACTTCAAAATGCATAAAGGATCTAGTTTCCGCAGGGAGGTCTTTTTCTCTGTATCCTCCAGTAAGTCGGAAAGAAACATATGCAGAATCAAAAATGGCATCGGTAGGAAATACAAATCCTTCTTGTTCTAGATGATACTGGGAAACATATGAAATTACATTTGAACCGAAAATAGGATCCGTATATGCGCCCAACATTCCTTCAAATCTTTCATCTGTTCTTTCTCTTTTGGCAAGAACGGTTTGAGCACTGATATGAAAACTATCAGAAGTAAGAAGAAGAATGTCGTTATCGCCAACTTGAACTTCTCTACCAATTAGTTCTCCTTTTCTACAAGAAGTACCGATGATAATAAGAAACACGAAAACAAATGCGGTAGTAAACCTCATGGAAAGCTTAATCATAAAGATGGTAATGATTTATTGATATTTTTTATTCAGCAGGAACGCGATCCAGAATTTCTTCATAAAGCTTTTCGAATGGTTCTCCATATTCATCTGGGTTTCCATCATGAACAATTATTGGACATTCTTTTGCATCTATGAATGATTGTACTTCATCACTTAAAGCATCGTCACCAATTATTACGGCATCTGATAGCTCAATTGCTGTTTTATGAAGACCATCATAGGTAATGGTGTCCAGGTGTTTTAAGATATCATCGTTGATATTATCGAAGCTTAATTTTTCTTTTAAAGAAGAGTCTAAATCACCATTTGGAATATCACTAAAGGCAGAATACACTATTTTAGATTCGTTAAATAATGGATCATCCTTGTACATTGTTTTTAGATATACGGGTAGTAAAGCGGCCATCCAACCGTGACAGTGGATAATGTCAGGAGACCAACCTAACTTTTTTACAGTTTCAAGAACCCCTTTTACAAAGAAAATAGAGCGCTCATCGTTGTCTGGAAAAGCTTCTCCCATTTCATCAATTAAAAAAGCTTTCCTTTGAAAATACTCTTCGTTATCAATGAAATAAACTTGCATTCTAGCAGGTTGAATAGAGGCCACTTTTATGATTAATGGATGGTCTATATCGTTAACAACTAAGTTAATACCAGAAAGTCTGATTACTTCGTGAAGTTGGTGTCTTCGGGTGTTTATTTTCCCAAAACGAGGCATGAATGTTCTAATCTCCATTCCTTTCTCCATCATTCTTTGAGGCAGGTATCTACCTAAAGTTGACATTTCACTTTCTGGTACGTACGGTGTTATTTCTTGCGAAACATACAAGACTTTTACTTTACTCATAAAACTGGTTTAAATTCCTTCTATCCGTAAAAATTCGGACAAAAGTACTACTTTTTCTAGTGCTAATCAAGTTTTCAAATAGCTTTGCGGTTCAATCAATAGGTGATTTAAAGTAGTTTAACAATGCTAGTTTGTAGAACATTTCAAGAAATACGAGCGTATTTAGATAATCAGGTTAGGTCTGGGAAAACAATTGGGTTTGTTCCAACCATGGGAGCCTTACACGCGGGACACGTTTCGCTAATTGAAAAGTCTAATTCCATGACTGATATTACGATCTGTTCCATTTTTGTAAATCCTACTCAATTTAATAAAACATCCGACCTTGACGCATACCCAAGAACAGAGGAGAAGGATGTAGAAATTCTGAAAGCTGCCGATTGTGACATAGTCTTAATACCTGATGTAAAGGAAGTCTATCCAGAAGGATACACCTCTCCAGAAATTATTTTAGGAGGTTTAGAGCTATTAATGGAAGGAGCATATAGACCCGGACATTTTTCTGGAGTTACTCAGGTTGTTGGTCGATTTTTTGAACAATTAAAACCGGATTATTCATTTTTTGGAGAAAAGGATTACCAGCAATTAGAGGTGATTAAAAAGATGGTTTCTCAACGGGAGTTTAACGTTCAGATTGTGGGTTGTGAGATACTGAGAGAGAAGTCAGGTTTAGCTATGAGCTCAAGGAATGTGCGATTAAGTGAAGAGGGTTTAAGTAAATCTACTATACTAATTGAACAGTTAAATTGGGTGAGAAATAATTTTAAAAATTCTACTATAGCCGATATGGTTAAGGCGGTTGAATCTACTTTTGAACAGCAACCCGCATTCGATTTGGAATATTTTGAAATCGTAAATGCACGTACTTTACATCCCGTAAAAAACAAGTTAAATAAGGCTAGAGCCTTTATAGCAGTTGATTTGGAAGGAGTGAGGCTCATTGATAACTTAGCCTTGAATTACTAATTGTTGTTTCTAATATAACCGTTTCCGATACTAAAGGATAAATAGTAATTTTGCAGAAATTATAGAAAGCAATGCAGATTGAAGTTTTTAAATCAAAGATTCACCGAGTAAAGGTTACAGAGGCGGATTTAAATTACATTGGAAGTATCACAATAGATGAAGATTTATTAGATGCAGCTAACATGATTGAAGGCGAAAAAGTTCAGATTGTTAATATCAACAATGGGGAGCGAATAGAGACCTATACGATTAAAGGTAAACGAGGGAGTGGAGAAGTTTGTTTAAACGGTCCTGCTGCTAGAAGAGTTGCTGTTGGTGATATTGTAATTATTATTTCTTACGGAATAATGGATTTTGAAGAAGCAAAAACCTTTAAACCTGCTATTGTTTTTCCGAATGAAGAAAATAACCGACTTAAATAAAATGTCTTGATTAAGAAAATTGCCATTTCTACTTTGAAAATTGGACTTCCGTTAGGGTTAGGCGTTTACTTGGTATGGTATTTCTTAGATACACTTACGCCTGAAGAAATTCAAAAGATCACGGTATCGGTAACCAGCGCAAATTACTGGTGGGTAGCTTTATCTATTATTCCTGCTACATTAAGTCACGTAAGTAGAGCCGTAAGATGGAAATATACGCTTGATCCATTAGGGTATAAACCAGATTCTATTAATAGCTTTTTCACGGTAATGATTGGTTATTTAATCAACTTAGCGGTACCAAGACT
>CAXMPG010000023.1:0-40813 GCA_964195485.1 uncultured Desulfobacterales bacterium | reverse complement strand
ATTATGAGCAATACTTTAAATGTAAATACAATGGCCGATTTATTGGCTAAAGGAGAAAAGCCAGAAGTTTTATTTTGGGTTGGTTGTGCTGGAAGTTTTGACGATAGAGCAAAAAAAATCACGAAAGCATTCGTGAAGATTTTAAATAAAGCAGACGTGAAATTTGCTGTTTTAGGTACCGAAGAAGCGTGTTCAGGAGATCCCGCAAAACGGGCCGGAAATGAGTTTTTGTTTCAAATGCAAGCCATGATGAACATTCAAGTAATGAATGGATATAACGTTACCAAAGTGGTAACTACTTGTCCGCATTGCTTCAATACCATTAAAAATGAGTATGCAAAGTTGGGGGGTAAATTTGATGTAATCCATCATACGGAACTAATTAACGATTTGCTGAAAACGGGTAGAATTACCACCGAAGGTGGCGCGTTTAAGGGGAAGAAAATCACCTTTCACGATCCATGTTATTTAGGTAGAGGAAACGATGTTTACGAAGCTCCTCGTGAAGTGTTACGTAAAATTGACACCGCACTTGTTGAAATGACTCGTTCTAGACATAACTCGTTATGTTGTGGTGCCGGTGGGGCACAAATGTTTAAAGAAGCGGAAAAAGGCGATAAAGAAATTTTTGTAGAAAGAACAGAAGATGTTTTAGCTACTGGTGCGGATGTAGTAGCTACTGGATGTGCATTTTGTAACACCATGTTAACGGATGGTGTAAAACATCATAATAAAGAAGATAAAGTTCAAGTTTTGGACATTGCGGAACTAATTGCTACGGCTGCCGATTTATAATATGAATAATCAATCCATAATGCCTAATTTACCAGACCATTCAAGAGTTTGGGTATATACTTCATCAAGAGAATTTACGCCTGATGAGGTTACTCAAATAGAAGGAGCCGGTACAGAATTTGTAAATACATGGAAAGCACATGGTTCCGCATTAGATGCGGAATTTCAAATTCTCTATAATCGATTTGTAGTTATTTCTGCGGATGAACAGGTTTCTAGCGTTTCCGGTTGTAGTATTGATAGCTCTGTAAAGTTTCTTTCTGAGACAGAATCAAGGTTTAAGCTGTCCTTAATGGATAAAATGAATCTAGCATATCATGGCCCTGAGAATAAGGTGGCCGTATTACATATGATAGATTTTCAAAAAGAAATGGATAATGGAGGCATCCATTCACAAACTATGGTGTTTAATAACCTAGTAAGTAACTTAGGAGAATTAAGAACTTCTTGGGAAGTTCCATTACTTGAAAGCTGGCATAAACAGTTGTTGTAACACGAAGTAACAAAGACTATATTTGGCATCTTTTAAGGGGGTTAATAATAAAATAAACAAGGCAGAGTTTACGTTTTGTTTAAGGTTGAGAACGAATCTATTGAAATGAAGAAAGTATTAGTTTTAGTTGTGGTTTTGATTTCTTTGGTTACCATTCGGTGTCAGCAAGATCCACGTAATGATGCTTGTCATAATCCTGAATTAGAACAATCAATGAAAGACTCTATTTGCGTGCCTACATGCGAAGGAGTTTGTGCGTGTAATGGTGTGACGTATTGTAATGAATGTGAAGCTATGAAAGCCGGATATGAAGTTCATCCTGGTGACACCATTCCATGTAGCCAGAAGTAAACAGCCACTTTTTTCTTTTTTTTATAACGTTCCTCGTGTTATTAGAGGGGTGAATTTTGTGGAACAAATAGAAAGTATGGACGTTTTAATTAGACCAATCAAAGAATCAGATAATCCTAAAGTGGCTCGTATGATTCGTGGCGTTTTTGAAGATTTTGATGCCGAGCAACAAGGCACTGTTTATACTGATCCAACTACCGACCAACTATTTCAATTATTTCAGGCTCCTAATTCTATTTTATACGTGGCGGTAATGAACGGCCAAATACATGGCTGTTGTGGAATTTATCCAACTACGGGTTTACCCAACAAATGTGTGGAGTTAGTGAAGTTTTATGTCTCTTCTGATTTACGAGGAAAAGGTTTTGGACGACAACTGTTCCAGAAATGTGAAGAATCAGCGGTTAGCTTTGGTTACAACCAGCTTTACATTGAATCTATCAACGATTTTATCAAAGCCGTTAAGATGTATGAGAAAATGGGATTCGTTACATTAAACAAAGCCCTAGGGAGTTCAGGCCATTTTGGTTGCGATATCTGGATGTCTAAAAAATTGTAACTTGCATAATTGTTCATTCATTTTTAATGATTTAGATTCTTTTGTTTAGTTCCCTTTTAAAATTTGTGCTGCACGAGCAGATTAAATGGTTCCTCATACTATTTTTTTGTTTGGGGAATGGGTTGGGTTTTGCGCAGAATAAATTGGAAGTTTTTCCTTGTACCTGGGATAACTCATTGCCCCTAGAATATTTACCCCAAATAACATGTAAAAGTGATTTTGAGGCTCTTCAACAGACATCCGTGAAACAAGGGTATTCGCTACAATCCATTAAAGTTGCATTTGATATACATACCCAAAACATGTACTTTATTAATACCCCTAATTATGAAACGCACTTTGAGTTTTGTAAGAAAAACCTCGGGTATTCGGGTTCGCATGCAGATTATAATCACTTTGAGTATTCTTTAAGCAAGTTTAGAAAATATTCAAATATTACACTTACGTATTACCCTACTTTAGATATTTATACGTTTGAGTTTTTTTTTAGCCGAGGAGAGTTGACCCAAAAACTACTATTGGATGCGTACCAAAAATTAAACGAGAATGTGTTTTTTAAGGATAATCTGTTGTTCTTAACCAATAACCATGGGAATAATGGTAGCGCGCAATTTCCTGTTCCAAGTATCGATGTCAGCGATATTTATGAGGATGAGTTCGAAAGCTTAAATACGGGTAAGGCGTACGGGTATCTTAAAGTTATTTCGGATGATAATGCGTTAGAAACAGTCAGTCAAACAGATATTTTAATATTGAAGCATGTTACGAATGACCTACCCATTGTGGCTGGTGTAATTAATGAGTCGCATCAAACGCCATTAAGTCACATTAACGTTTTATCTATAAATCGAGGTACTCCAAATATGCGTTTACCAAAAGCTACGGAAAGTTTTAGATTGAAGTCACTCATAGGCCAGTTGGTATATTTGGAGGTAAAAGCGAATAGCTTTACTATTAAAACGACCACTTTAAAAGAAGCGCAACTGTTTTGGCAAAACCAAATTCGAGAAAAAACAGATATACCGTTTGATACCATTACAAAGGGAATTATTCCTATTCACAAATTAGGCTTTGGTGATATCGAAACCGTAGGAGGTAAAGCCGCAAATTTTGCGGAAATCAGGAAAGTAAAATGTACGAATGTAGATACCATTTATACTCCTGAGGTGGCTTTTGCAATTCCTTTTTACTATTATCAAAAGCATATATCGACTAATGGAATCGATGCATTAATTAAAGAGTTGATAACCCTAAATCATTCGGACGCTACCAACGTAGAAGACAAAAAAAGATGTGCAGCTATAAAAAATGAAATTTTGAATGCGCCCATTGACTTAGCGTTAATAGCCACCATAGAAGAATACATAAAATCTAAAAATGGACAGGATAGGTCATTTAGGTTTAGGTCGTCTTCAAATACGGAGGACTTAGATTTCTTTAATGGTGCCGGATTGTATGACTCTAAAACGGGTGTTCTAAATCATGATTCAAAAACCATGAGTCATGCCATTAAAACAGTATGGGCTAGTCTATGGAATTACCGTGCATTCGCGGAAAGACAATATTTTTCCATTAATCAAGAATCCGTTTTCATGGGAGTTTTGGTACATCGTTCTTTTCCTAACGAAAAGGTTAACGGAGTGGCAGTTACTGCAAATATTATTGACCAAATAAATGACGGCTGCTATTTTAATGTTCAAATTGGCGAAACTAGTATTGTGAACCCAGATGAAACAGCCCAGTGTGATGAAATAAGTGTAAGTTATAAAAAACGAAAACATAAAATTAAATATCTAAATCACAGTTCCTTAATTGCCAATAATGAAACCGTTTTATCGAATGCAGAAATAGTCTTACTGATCAAAACGCTAATGGATATAAAAACGCATTACTATACTGTTTTTGAGTCAGATAAAACGGTTGAGGAATTTGCCCTAGAAGTGGAATTTAAGTTTGATACAGAAGAACGGAGACTCTATATTAAACAAGTGCGTAGTTTTCCATTTAAATAGGCCCTATAGGTTTTAGTGTTTTAGTCATGTTTCATGGGTTAAGTCAGGGACAATCTTATCTGATATTTTCAATTTTACATGAGCGGTTTTAATGGTGTCTTTAAAACCTTAGTTTTGGAAGAATAAATTCAATCAAGTTGTCAATCATCATAAATCTTATAAAATGAGCATTTTAAAAATCAATAACCTATCTAAAACCTACGCAAATGGGGTAAAAGCATTAGATAACTTAACCATTGAAATTGAAAACGGAATGTTTGGGCTACTAGGTCCTAATGGTGCGGGTAAATCTTCTTTGATGAGAACGCTTGCTACACTTCAAGAAGCGGATAGCGGAACGGCAACCTTAGATGGTATTGATATTTTTAATGAACCCAATGAACTAAGAAAGGTTCTAGGTTATTTACCTCAAGAATTTGGGGTATATCCAAGAATTACTGCAGAGCAGCTTTTAGACCATATGTGCATCCTTAAGGGAATCACCAATAAAACAGAACGTAAGGAACAAGTAAATTACCTATTAGATAAAGTGAATTTGTTTGATAAGAAAAACAAAAGTGTAAAAGGTTTTTCTGGTGGAATGAAGCAGCGTGTAGGTATCGCGCAAGCATTAATAGGTAATCCTAAATTGATAATTGTGGATGAGCCAACCGCTGGTCTTGATCCTGGAGAACGTAATCGATTTTACAATTTATTGGCTGATGTAGGACAAGAAGTAATTGTTATTTTATCTACACATATTGTAGATGATGTAAGGGAGTTGTGTACCAAAATGGCAATTATGAATTTAGGTGAAATTGTTTTTCAAGGCGCACCTCAAACGGCTATTGATGAGCTAAATGGTAAAGTGTATCAGAAAATGGTATCACGGGCTGAGCTTCAAGAATACGCGAATAACTATAAAATTATATCCAATAAGATGGTGGCTGGTCAGCCGCTAATTCACGTGTTTAGTGAGTCAAATCCAAGTAATGGCTTTACACAGGTACTTCCTGATTTAGAAGATGTTTTCTTTTCTAAGATCAACACATCTAACGTATTAGTATAACCTGTAAACTCTATTTTTATGTTTAAGACTTTCTTTTTTACAGAATTAAGGTACACGCTCAAGCAGCCACTGGTGTACATCTTTTTTACAATAATTGCCTTGTTGTCTCTTGCAGCAACCGCAAGTAATAATGTTCAAATTGGTGGTGCTGTCGGTAATGTGGTGAAAAATTCTCCATTCGTAATTACCCAGTTCGTTACCGTAATGACCATTCTAGGGTTATTTATTGGAGCTGCCTTTTTTAATAATGCCGCTTTACGAGATTATAACAACAATTTTAACGAAATAATATTCAGTACTTCTTTAAGTAAGTTCGGATACTTTTTTGGCCGTTTTTTAGGCGCGCTAGTAGTAGCTACAATTCCTTTATTAGGTGTTTTTGTTGGTGTGATTCTAGGAACATTTATTGCCCCAATTATGAATTGGGAAGATGCAGATAGGTTTGGAGACTTTTATGTATCGGCCTTTGTAAATAATTACTTCCTTTTTATTCTACCTAATATGTTTTTTGCCGGAGCAATTATTTACTCTATGGCAATAGCTTGGAGAAGTACGGTAATTTCTTTTGTGGGTGCAATGGTAATTATTGTAGCCTTTTTGGTTTCCGGTACTTTAATGTCTGATATTGATAATGAGGTATTGGGTGCGTTAACTGATATATTTGGAATTAGAACCTACAGTTTAACCACAAAGTACTACACCACGATTGATAAAAACACGTTGAGTCCTATGTTTGAAGGCTTGTTGCTGTTAAACAGATTGGTTTGGGTGGGTATCGGAATTCTTATTTTGGCAGTATCTTATTTTCGTTTTTCATTCTTGGAGAAAAACAAAAAAGTTAAAAAAGAGAAAGGGGCTAAATCGATTAAACCGGTTACTTTCAGTCTGCCAAATATTACTCCTGCATTCACCTCTGCAACAGAGTGGATACAGTTTAAAAGCTTCTTTGCAATAAACTTTATTATCATAATTAAAAGTATCACTTTTAAGATTCTAGTTATTTTTAGTGCCATCCTTTTAATATCTAGTTTATGGGGAGGGTTTGAATATTTTGGATTGCAATCTTACCCGTTAACTTACGAGATTATTGGCGCTATAAATGGCTCTACGATGATGTTCTTAGTTATCATTATTGTCTTTTTTAGTGGAGAGTTAATTTGGCGTGACCGAGATAGTAAAATAAATGAGGTGATTGATGCTTCACCGCATACATCATTAATATCCATGGCTGCTAAGTCCTTATCTTTAGTTGCCGTTGTCTCAATTCTAAACCTATTCTTCATTTTTTGTGGCATTATCTATCAGTTAGGGAGTGGTTTTACTCGGATAGAATTTAGTGTGTATCTCATTGATTTTTTCGCGACTAAATTTTCGTTATTCTTTATTTGGGCCGGAGTCTTGGTAATGATTCAAGTATTAATGAATAACAAATACATCGGATACTTCGTTTCTATATTAGTACTCTTTTTATGGGATATTTTTATGTCAATGTTGGATTTACAAAGCAATATGCTGAGTATTGGTGCTTCGCCAGGAATGAGATATTCTGATATAAGTGGTTTTGGGCCAGGAGTATTGGGAGCAATGTGGTTTAATACCTATTGGGGATTATTCTCGGTCATTACTTTATTGATTGCCGGTTCCTTATGGAATAGAGGTAGCGAAAGTCCGTTATTAGATAGAATTAAAATAGCGCGAAATCAAATCCCAAAAAGGTTTCAAATGTTTGTTGTAGCTATCGGCTTTGTATGGGTTTTAGTAGCTGGTTTTGTGTACTATAATACACAAATTTTAAATCCGTATGATACCGGAGATGTAATAGAAGAGGCTAGAGCCAACTATGAGAAAAAATATAAAAAGTATGAAGATGTGGTCTTACCTAAGATTACGGATATCAAATACTATGTCGATATTTTTCCAGAAGACAGAAACGTAAACGTGAGAACGGTTATGGAGTTAACTAATACGTCTGATTCTCCCATTGATTCTATCCACTATAACCTAAGTGAAACGTGGGTGCCGGAGTTCAAAATACCAAATTCTGAAGTAGTACTGGATGACGAAGAATTCGATTACAGAATATATAAATTATCTCCTGCTTTATTACCGGGTGAATCTATCGAAATAGAGATTAAAAGTACGTATACTACTAAAGGTTTTAAAAATGGTACCGGAGGAACAAGTGTTCTTAAAAACGGAACGTTCTTTAATAATTTCGACTTTATTCCAGCTATGGGATACAGTAACGCGTCTGAGTTAAGTGAAAAAAGCACACGTAAAAAATATGACCTAGCACCTAAGGAGCGAATGGCTAAATTAGAAGAGAATTGTACGGATAATTGCATGGCTAATTACCTGACCGATGGTGCTTCTGATTATATTAATGCCGAAACCTTTATATCCACCTCATTAGACCAAACGGCTATTGCACCAGGTTCGTTGATTAAAAACTGGGAAGAAAATGGACGGAACTATTTTCATTATAAAGTGGATCATATTTCTCAAAATTTCTATTCCTTTATTTCAGCACGTTATAAGGTTAAAACTAAGAAATGGAATGGGGTAGATATCGAAGTTTATTATGATGAGAAACATGATGTAAACATCGATATGATGTTAGCTGCTGTGGAGCGTTCATTGCAATATTACTCTGATAATTTCGGACCATATTACCATAAACAATGTCGTGTAATTGAGTTTCCACGTTACGCTACTTTTGCACAAGCATTTCCGGGTTCAATGCCGTATTCTGAAGCCTTTGGCTTTGTGGTAAACTTAGAAGATGATTCGGATAACAATGTTATAGATGCGGTAATTGCACATGAAATGGCGCACCAATGGTGGGCGCATCAAGTGGTTGGAGCCAGCATGCAAGGGGGAACCATGATGAGTGAAAGTTTCTCAGAGTATTCGTCTTTAATGACCATGAAAAGCATTACCGAAAACCCGATGAAAATGCGCGAGTTTTTGAAGTATGACCACGATCGATATTTACGCGGTAGAGGTGGAGAGCGAATTGGTGAGTTGCCATTGTATAAAGTAGAAAACCAACAATACATTCATTACGGTAAAGGAAGTGTTATTCTATATGCGCTTCAAGATTACATAGGGGAGGATAAAGTGAATTTGGCTATGAAGAACTTCTTAGAAGAATTCCGATACAAGGAGCCTCCTTATCCAACATCGTTAGATTTTTTACGCCATCTTGAACCAGTGGTTCCAGACTCGTTTCAATATTTAATTACCGATTGGTTTAAAGAAATTACCTTATATGATAATCGTTTAAAAGAGGCGACATATAAAGAACTGGAGAATGGTAAGTTTGAAATCACCATGAAACTGGAAACGGTAAAAATTAAATCTGATTCAGGTGGTGTAGAAACAAAAGTGCCTATGAACGACTGGGTTGATATTGGCTTTTTTGCAGATGAAGATGAAGACGATTTAATGTTTCAAAAAAGAGTTAAATTCAATCAACCAGAGATGACATTTGTTTTTGAAGTAGATTCCTTACCAGTGAAAGCAGCTATTGATCCACGTCATTTATTAATTGACCGTGTATATAAGGATAATTTTAAAAGTCTAAGTATAGCGGATTAATTTTATAGCAGAGTCTTTTCTTGATTAGGTTTATTCTGTAAGGATTATTCAGAGAATACGTATGTTTTTTTGGGAGTGATTTGGTGCTTTTTAATTTAATCAATTGGCTTATTTGAACGGCCTAATTATGCAGTTGAGGTTTACTTGAAATTTGGAAATAAACTCTGGAGCTTTGTTCTCGTCATCATTTTTCACGCGTCTTTAAAAGGTATCTTTGACTACCGAATTAATAACGGTAGTAATAAAACCATAATATGAACACAAAGATTGGATTACTTGCACTTGCCTTACTTTTTGGAGTTGTAAAAGGGAATGCGCAAGACAAAACGGAAGCAGAAACTAACTCAGAGTTATTAGGGTTGCCTGGTGATAATTTAGATCTTTATGCGGCACTTGACCTTTTCCAAGAGTCTAAAACTATTGAAGAATTTGAAGCGTCATTAAATGATGAAAAAACGGGGATTAATAACCTAGATTTAAATCTTGACGGTGATGTTGATTTTATTAAAGTGGTCACACAGAAAGAAGGAGATGATTTTGCATTTGTTCTTCAGGTGGATGTGCAAAAAGAAGATGTTCAAGATGTTGCAGTGATTTTTGTTGCCAAGGACAAGGAAGAGAAAGTGACGGTCCAAATGGAGGGTGCAGAAGAACTGTATGGTAAAGGTTATGTAATTGAACCTAAGCTTGAAACGCCAGCTGTTACTGCTAATCCAGCATATTCTGGAACGGATACCGTGGTGGTAAAAAGCGAAGCAGCTACAGTAGTAGTTATTGAGTCACAGCCAATAGTGCATTATGTGTATTCTCCGGTTTATTCCCCTTATTACTCTCCTTATTATTACGGATACTATCCGCCTTATTATCACCCATACCCAATAATTTCAGTGAATGTTTATTATGGTAGACACCATCACCATAATAACCATTACCATGGGGGGCACCGAGGAGGAAATACAGTGATAGTGCATAATAACAACAGCTATAACAACTACAATAAGACAAGAAATACTTCTAATACGGTAAATAAAAACAAAAGCGAAGGAAGCTATAAGCGCAGTAATACGGCTAAAAGTCCACCAAATAATACGAAACCATCTACAGGTAAACCGAATTCTAATCCTAAAAACAAAAGTAATGTGAAGGAAAATAAGAGTTCCGTTCCTTCTACTAAACCAACAACTAAGCCAGCAGCAAAACCTGCGGCTACACGAACTACTAAACCAGCAGCTACACAAAAAACTAAACCTGCGGCAAAACCTGCAGCAAAACAAGCAGCTAGACCAAAAGGAAGAAAGAGGAGATAATAGTATTTGTTGAAGTGTAATTTAGGCGGTAATACTTGATGTATAATTAGATGTAACTAGTATTGGTGCTCGTATAAAAAACAATCCCACTTTAGATACACTGGAATATCATGGTTATCTAAAGTGGGATTTTAATATACTAATTTTAGGGTGCTGAGAAACTTCTTTGTGAAGAGGGATAAAATGGGTTGAAAATCAATTTTGTTGAAGGATAAAATTTAATGCGCTACGTGTCAAATATTACAATGAGATATAATTTGTCCAATTACTTTTGCATTCAAATTAGATAAAGATGACACCAGAAGAATTAAAAGAAAAAGTTGCCGCATCACCTGGAATCGTTTTGTATTTTAAAAATGACCGTTGTGCACCTTGTATGGCACTTCGCCCAAAAGTGGAAGAGTTGGTTTATTCTCAATTCCCTAAAATGGAATTTTTAATACTAGATACGGTGGAGCAGCCACTATTGTCAAGTGAGTATAATGTGTTTGCAAATCCTACTATTTTGGTCTTTTTTGAAGGTAAAGAGTACGTTAGAAAAAGTAAATATATTGGTACGTCTGAATTAGGGCAAGATATGAATCGTTTTTACCAAATGGTTTTTTCTGATTAATCCGTTAAGATTATTAATCGCCTCAGATTGACGTCTAACGTGTCATAATAGATTCGTGCATTTCTTGATCTTTCGGTTACTGGATAGCCTTTAATGAGGTTTAAAATGGCTTTATCAGTATCATTTCTTTCCAGTTCAACTTGCCCAATGTAAAAATATACATAAGCACTGTCATGTGTAGCTATAAACTCTGCTCTTAATAAGCTATCGGCTTTTTGAGTATTACCTAACTCTTCCTGAATTAGAGCCATTCCCATTCTTACATTTTCTCTGTCGGGTCTTAATTCTACGACTCTTTGATAATAAACTAAGGCAGAGTCATTTTTATGGTCTAGGTGATAACTCCAAGCTAATCCGTTATTTGCAAAGGGAGAGTTTGGAGAATATTCAATCGCGTTTTGCCAAAAGGAAGTACGGTTTACAAATGCCTTTTGAAATTGAATGTTTTCGTACATGAAAATACAGGCTAGTCCAGCAGCGAAAGCAATACTCGCGTTTCTCCATTTTTTAGTTTGAGGATTATCTAAAGGCCTTAATAAAAATGCTACTCCCACTAAAGGAATCATTAATCTGTGGTAATTCAAATAATCGGATAAGGTAGTAGGAAGTAAAAAAAGAAAAATCCAAAAGGTACCAAAAATGACATCTTTATATTCCACTTTAATGAACTTGGGAATTACAAGAAATAAAATTAGTCCTGGTATAGCCATAAAGATAAACGGCCACGTTAAATCTAAGAATACTTGTAAGTTAAATGGAACTAGAATCACACCAAACATTACAATTAACTCTTGCCAACTCATGGCTAGCTTGGTTAATAATCCGAGGATAGAGGATGGCTCATCGGGTAAGGCATTTGTTCGTAATACATACCAGAAAACGACAATTAAGAGCCATCCAGTAAAAATAAGAATGTGTTTTTTTAACCAAGAGAATGTTTCTAGTACTAGGTCTTTCCAAAAAGAATAATCTAATAAATAGAACCAAGTCCAAGTAGTGTTTTTACGCCAAAAATTAGCGTAATAAAACATAAATAGAATGCTGATTACTGGAACAACAATGGTGGTCTCTTTGGTAAACATTCCTAGTGCAAAAAACAAAAAGTGAACGATCAACCAAAATGATTTTTCCGATTTATAGAATTTTAAAAATGCCCAAATAGAGCTTATTATGAATATGAAAAGAACAATATCAACTCTTCCGGGGACCCAAGCAACTGCAGGAACCAAAGCGGGGTGAATGGCCACTAAGGCACTAAATACCAATCGGAAATAAGGACTAAACTCTAATTCTTTTAAAAAGCCATAGAGTAAGAGTATTGCCGCAGTGAACAGTACGATATTGATGAAAAAGAAGATATGCCAAACAGGGTCGGGGCTATTTGCAATAAACGCATCAGGCATGTATGTTAATATCTGAATGGGACGATAATAGGTGCCTAACTCTTTAGAAAAAACATCATCTGTAAAAGCCGTGTAAATGTGTGATAAGTTGGTTAATCTGTCCCAGTTCTCTTCAATCATTAAGAGGTCATCTAGTCCAGATATTCCATTATGAATAACATTATGGTACAGCCAAATAATTAAGCCGACTAATAGCACGGGAAATAAAATAATGGACTTTAATTTATGCACGAATAATAATTTTAGAACCTAATAACGGTAGAAGCCCCACTTTTAATCGTGAAATCTTTCCACTTCGTGTTTTTGGAATTATGGTCAATTTTAGCTCGATACATTACGCGGTAATTACCAGGAAGTAATCGAATGGTTTCTGATTTCGAATTTTTATTCATATCCATTACCCATTCAATTTTTCCGTTGCGTTTCACAAAAATGGCCCCGTAACCCACATATCCACGAATCAATGAAATTTGACCATTATTAGGAAGTTCAATCTTGGTAGTGGTACTTTGCGTAATTTCTACATTGTTTAAATACGTTCTAGGGAGGGTCAAAATCTCTAAATCATATTTACCCACTAAATAATTCTGGCTACTACCAACCGGCTGTGCATACAGCGTCTCCATAGTTCCTGCTTTTCGCACAATTGCCATAGGTTGGGCTTGAACGGAACGTGTATCTATGGAAATAGTTAGTGAACCTTGTGGCGCATCAACAGCAATAATATTGTGAATAGCTGGACTAATCTCCACATTCCTTTTAATGACTTGAGGTACGGTGTAAACGTATAAATCATATTTTATGGATGGGTCAATATAAATGGTGTCAGGATTTCCACGTGAATTCATGGTGTGCATATAATGATAATCCACATCGTTATACAATGGATTCACAAACATCATGGGCACATTCGTTTCTGAAGGAGACTCATAAGAGTCTAATAGATTTACTTGTGCCGTAGTTGCGTTTAATGCTTGAGAAATTACAATGTCTAAAACACTTGCAAATACTTGTGGACTGGTCACATCAAAATAATTTCCAACACATTTAAACTGTTTTTTGAAATCGTCTTTCAATCCTAATCCAATAACAAAAGGTTTTAAGATAATTCCGTTTTTTTGTAAGGCTAAAGAAACCGCACAAGGGTCACCATCGCACTCTTCAATTCCATCTGTAATTAATATAATGATGTTTCTACAGTCTTTACAACCTGGAAAATCATCCCCACTTCTCTCTAAGGAGAGGGCGATAGGAGTGGTGCCTTTAGGTCTGATTTCAGAAAGTCGCTTTCTTATTTTGTCAAAGTTATCTGGACTAAAAGGAACTTCTAACTTGGTATCGTTACACTCTTGACCAGTTAAATAACTTTTAGAATGCCCGTAGACTCTAAGCGCCACTTCTAAATGTTGGACACCCTTTAAACTATCTAATGCAGCGTTAAGTAATTTTTTTGCCGTAATGTGCTTCGATTGACCTTCCCATTTACCGTTCATGCTATTAGAACCATCGTAAATAAAAAGGATACGTGTTAATTGTTGTTTCGGCTTTTGAGCAAAGGAAATAACACTTATTGCTAAAAGACTGAACGTCAATATTAAGCTGAAATATTTTTTCATTTTATTCATGATGTAACGGTTTGAACACGCTTATTCAAAAATGATGCCTTTTGCTTAACTGACAATGCAAGACTGTGCTTTTTATTAACATCAAGCTGCTATTTATAGGAACTTAGATTCTAAACAAAACACCATTAAAATTATTGCATGGAAATGCTCAAAAAATAATTACTTTTGCCGCTCTTAAAAAAGCAAGAATTATGGCATTAAAGTGTGGTATTGTAGGACTTCCAAACGTGGGTAAATCAACTCTTTTCAATTGTTTATCAAATGCAAAGGCACAATCGGCAAATTTTCCGTTTTGTACTATCGAACCAAATGTTGGGGTGATTACCGTACCAGATGAGCGATTAGCTAAGTTAGAAGAGTTAGTTGACCCGCAAAGAGTTCAACCTACGACCATAGAAATTGTGGATATTGCTGGATTAGTAAAGGGTGCTAGTAAAGGAGAAGGTTTAGGAAACCAATTCTTAGGTAATATACGTGAAACGGATGCTATTATTCATGTCTTACGTTGTTTTGACGATGATAATATTATTCACGTTGATGGTAAAATTGATCCTGTTACCGATAAGGAAATAATTGATGCCGAGCTTCAGATAAAAGATATTGAATCTTTAGAAAAAGCAAACGATAAAATTAAGAGAGCTGCAAAAACTGGAAATAAAGCGGCTCAAAAAGATGCTGTTTTATATCAAAAACTGATTGACCATTTAAATGAAGGTAAATCTGTTCGTTCTTTGGAAATCACTTCTAATGATGAGCAAATTGCACTTGACCTTCTGCAGTTGTTAACTGCTAAGCCTGTATTATATGTATGTAATGTAGATGAAGCTTCGGTTGTTAATGGTAATGCGCATGTGGATGCCGTTAAAGAAGCGGTGAAAGATGAAGATGCTGAAATTATTATTTTAGGAGCAGGTATTGAAGCAGACATTACTGAGTTAGATACGTTTGATGAACGTCAAATGTTTTTGGAAGAATTAGGCCTAGAAACTCCGGGAGTAGCACGATTAATTAAATCTGCATACAAATTATTAAAGTTAGAAACGTATTTTACAGCAGGTGTAAAAGAGGTAAGAGCTTGGACAATTAACGAAGGAATGAAAGCTCCTCAAGCGGCAGGTGTAATTCACACTGATTTTGAAAAAGGGTTTATTAGAGCAGAAGTAATTCATTACGCTGACTTTGTTCATTATGGCTCTGAAGCAGCATCTAGAGATGCAGGAAAACTATCTGTTGAAGGTAAAGATTACACGGTTCAAGATGGCGATGTAATGCACTTCAGGTTTAACGTGTAGATAGCTGTAATCTGTTAGTTTAAACTGGTGGTAATATTTACTGGATGTCAAAACAGTTAGATTTTTCAGAAGTTCAAAAGGAAATCCTAAATCTCAACAAAAACGGTAAGAAATCTCTAATTTTCAGGGTCTTGTTTTTTTATAAAAGAAGTGTTGAAAGTAGGGGATTAACCTTTAGGAGTATTAGATTTTGAAAAGAGTTTAATGAGGTAAGCTAATTCTGTTTCTTTTTGTGTTTCAATTAAGAATTACTTGCCATTTCGTGCTTCATAACCACACCAATACTAACGCAGGATAAAAGTATAACACAAAAAAAAGCCTATCATAAATGATAGGCTTTTTAATACAAATTTGTTGAAAATAGTAATTATACTACTTTTACGTTTATTGCATTTAATCCTTTTGGGCCTTCTTCTACATCGTAGCTTACTTTGTCGCCTTCATTGATTTCATCAATTAGTCCATTTACATGTACAAATACATCTTTTTCTCCTTCTTGTGGAGTGATGAATCCAAATCCCTTTGAATTATTGAAAAATTTTACTGTTCCGTTACTCATGATAATAAATTATAAATTAAATGCAAATGTAGCGTTTTAAAACAACTCAGAATAACATCTAGGTAATAACATAAGTATCATATAGATTAAATTGTGATTTTCTCTAATATCAAATTACAATTTGCCTGGAAAATTTGCTCTGTTTTTGTAGGGAATAGGTTTGATTTAACGGAGTTACGGAATGATTTTTTTATTTTGGTATGTTAAAACCTACCATTATATTTTAACGTAAAACAATAGTTAAGTTACGTTTATGAAACGTCTAACTATTAATTAGGGGGGGTATTAACGCGAGTTATTTGTTGTAAAGCATATTTAAGCTCCGTTTCTTTTTGAGTGCCAATTAAAAATTTCTTTCCATTTTTCATTTCTATAGCTAATCCGGTGCTGCCTTTAACATTGTAAACCGTTCCATATTTGGTCCAAAGTCTTATGCCCCAACCACCAACAAAGCCATAGTTAAGCACTTTAGCACTTTTAATATCACTCCATTTCACCATTTTAGTAAAAAATGGATAGTATTTCATTTGAATTTCGTGTTCTGTAAGCTGTGTTTTAAGTTTTAGAACAAGGAATAAACCAAGTAATGCTAAAGTGAGAAGTAAGAACAGAATAAGACCAAAATCGGACATTGGCTTATCACCATACGGTTGACCTAAAATTATTTGCTGGTAAATTCCATAAAGAGGAAGTAGTACCAATGCAGCAATAATTAGTATTACCCAAGATTTACTGAATTTCTGCTCTTCTGTGAATATTTGTTTCATCGTGAAAATGTTTCATAGCCGTATTAGAAAAGATAAATGGGTAGCTTCTTAAGCTGTATCTTCTCCTTTAGGCTTTACCCTCGTTTTTGTTTTCAGCCTCTTAGCATCTTTCAAGCCTTTTGAAATGATCCATTCCAACTGCCCGTTGACACTCCGAAACTCATCAGCGGCCCATTTTTCAATTTGGCCAAATGTCTCGGGGTCAATCCGTAAAACAAACGACTTTTTCTTACTCATTATAAATTAGTGTAGTGAACCGGTATTAATAATTGGTGTAGCTTCTTTATCTCCACAAAGCACAACCATTAAATTACTTGCCATAGAGGCTTTCTTGTCGTTATCAAACTCTACAATACCGTCATCCGATAATTTCTTTAATGCATCTTCCACCATCCAAACTGCGCCTTCTACAATTTTCTTCCGCGCTGCTACAATAGCAACCGCTTGCTGTCTTTTTAACATAGAACTAGCAATCTCAGGGGCGTAGGCTAAATATCCAATTCTTGCTTCCATTACCTCAATACCTGCTATTGACAATCTTTCGGTGATTTCGTCTTCTAAAGCATGGTTAACTTCATCCATACCTGAACGCAACGTAATTGCTACTCTTTCTTCGTCAAAATTATCATACGGATAAGAGCCCGCTAGTTTTCGTACCGCGGCATCTGTTTGTACATGTACAAAGTGTTCGTACACATCTACATCAAAGGCTGCCTTGTACGTGTCTTGAACTTTCCATACTAGAATTACATTTATTAGAATCGGGTTTCCCACTTTATCGTTTACTTTAACACGCTCACTATCAAAGTTACGTGCTCGTAAAGAAATTTTTTGTTTCGTATAAAATGGATTGGTCCAAAAGAAACCATTGTCTTTAATGGTGCCTTTGTAAGCGCCAAAAAGAACGAGTACCCTTGAACTATTAGGGTTGACAATAAAAAAACCTGGAATAAAGAATAGCACGAATGGTGCAGCGATTAAAAATCCAGCATGTTTAGTGACGATTAATACCACTAGTAAAATGGCAATTAAAATAATTTGAATGGTTAACATTACGTAACCGTTAGTCGCTTTAATGTTTTTTTCTGATTTCATAGTAGTATCATTTTGATATCACAATAGTAAGCTTTTATTTCCAGATGACCAAAAAATGTGAATGTGCTATATGGTAGGTGTAATTTCAAAAGGTAGGAACCTGATCATATTAATTAGCGTATTTTAGTGAAGTGTTTACTATCTTAATTTTATTTTTAATATGAAAAGGTTCCTTCTTTTAGTTTTCATTTTACACCATTTTGTAAACGTAGCTCAGGATACATTTCTCAAAGAAATTAGCACTAATTTTTTTGGGGAAGGCAGTATAATAGCTACCAATGATAATGGATGGTTGGTTTTGGAAGAACGTAACTTGCAATTAACTAAATATAACCAATGCGGTGAATTTCAATGGTCTAAAAAATATGGCGTTATGAATCAAAATTGCTGTATTGGAAATCAAATAGCGTTAGGTGCATTGGATGAAATTTATTTGCTTTCGCGTCAAATGGTGGCACAGAATTATGGTTTTAGCATTACAGCTTTAGATGCTTCTGGGATTGTGCTTTGGAGTAAAAATTACGGTGAAACAGATAATTCATATTACCCCTATTCTTTATTAAAAGGTGCAAAAGGTGATTTATTGGTTTTTTCTAATAAAACTGGAATTGGTACGGGGTATAGTACGCTTACAAAATTGGATAATAACGGAGTCATTAAATGGTCGAAAAAATACGATAATGGCGGTACTTGGGGGGAAGCAATTCTTACTAACGATACTGGTGTTTTGATGCGTAGAGGAGATGAATTTATTAAAGTTGACAGTGTTGGTCAGGTGGAGTGGGGTACACGAGTTACGACAAATAACACCTACTATTATCTTGCTCCAGTTGAGGTTAGCGATGGCTATATTTTTACTAAGCAAATTCAAGGAAGCCAGGAAGTCGGTTTTCATAAACTTGATGATCAAGGTAATTTACTTTGGGGTGGCGGAAAGTATACGTCCTTTTCCGGTGCTCCAAATCCGTTGAGAAATACCGCTAATGGAAACTTTACCACTGTTCTTAACACGAACACTAACAGTCCTACCGCGAGTGCTGTAATAATTGAATTTGATAAGGATCTTAACATTGTAAAACAAAATGCTATAAGTTTAAATACCTCCAATTGGCTTTTAAATGATGTTTGGTTTTCAAACTTAAATGTTCCCTTAATCGCAGGAAAGACTTCGACACTTCCATCCCAGCATTTTGTATTTGGCAAATTAGATATAGATTATAAGGTAGGTTGCGATTCCGTAATCAATACCAACTTTACCTTTTATGCTGCAACCTCCTCGCCAGTAATAACGACTGTTTCTAATAATTCACTTACAACCACGAGCGTTCCAGTAACTTTTACGATTGAGAGCCTTGTTGATTTCATAACATGTAGTGATACCAAAGTTAGAGTGGTTAAGTTAGCTAAAGATACCGTGATTTGCCCGGATACGAGTTTAATATTACAAAATTTGACTACCTATAATTTTGCTAACTATTTATGGTCAACGGGTGAAACTACACCAACGATTAGCGTAAATTCATCGGGTAAATACTGGGTAGAATGCGCTAATCCATGTGTGTCAACTACCTATTCCGATACCATAATTGTTGCGGTTACGCAAATTCAGAATCCTAACTTGGCAACCGATACCGTATTATGTGGAGACAATTCCATTTTACTAGATGCAAAAATTCCGTTGGGTAAATACGCATGGCAAGACCAGTCAAGTTTACCTACGTTCTTAGTTGTTGCACCAGGTAATTATTACGTAGATATTACTTTTAATAATTGCGTGAAGAGGTTTGAATCAAATATTATGGGATGCGAAGATTATTTGATTCCTAATATTTTTACGCCTAATGGAGATGGAATAAACGATTATTTCCAAATAGTTTACGATGGAGGTAAACCCTTTGAATGTGAAATATATAACCGTTGGGGAGTTTTACAATTTGAAACGAATACGGCCCAATTTCAATGGGATGGCACTATTGGAGGTGTTCGGGCTAGCGATGGGGTATATATTTACCTCATGAAAATAGGAGAGAAAAAAATAAAAGGAACAATTACTATTGTTCATTAAACCTTTTTAGATTTAAACCATCTTAGTTTTTGAATGTCTGAAATTCTTGAAAAACAAATTACGGATTTAATTTCTCGAGGTGACTTTGATAAAGCCTTCGGACTTATTATGTCTGGTTTTAAAGAAAGGTTGTACTGGCATATCAGAAACATGATTATTTCTCATGATGATACGGATGACATTCTTCAAAATACCTTTATTAAAATCTGGAGATACCTTCCGAAATTTGAGGGTAGAAGTCAGGTGTATAGCTGGGCGTACCGAATTGCAACTAATGAAACACTAAGTTTTATTGAGCAGAAAAAACGAAAGCCCACTGAAAGTCTAGATAAAGAAGAAAGTTACCTCGCTAACTCCTTAATGGCTGATGAATATTTTGATGGAGATTATGCAGAAGCACTATTTAGAGAAGCAGTTCAATCGCTTCCTGAAAAGCAAAGGTTGGTTTTTAATATGAAGTATTTTCAAGAAATGAAATACAGTGAAATATCCACGGTTTTAGAAACTTCGGTAGGAGCATTAAAGGCTTCTTACCACCATGCAGTAAAGAAAGTGGAGGCGTTTGTAAAAACTAAAAACACATTGATTTAAACCTTTTAGTTAAAAAGGTATCTAATAAACGAACATGAACAATTACGATAAACATAAAAACCAAAATTCATTTGAAGAAGGTGCAAAACCTGATTCAGGATTGAGGGTTCCGAATGGGTATTTTGAAAGTTTTGAAAAATCTATTCTTGCGCAAATAAAAGAAGAGACTAAAAAGGTAGAAAAACCCGTAGTTCCTCTTAAGTCAAATAGAAATTATAAGAGAATTATTTCCGTGTTGGCTGTTGCTGCTGCCCTTATATCTGCTATAATGGTATTTACTGCCCCAGATAAAGTGGCTCCAACCTCCGGTTTTACAGAATTGGAAATTACGGATTGGGAAGTTTATGACCTGGATGAATACGCATTAGCGGAGAATTTTACATTAGAAGAAATGGATGAAATTAGTTTTGAAGAAGACTATATTTCAAATCAAGATATTTATGAATACTTACTAGAGGAGAATTATTCAGAAATTTTATTATTAGAAAACTTATAAATTGAAATTATGAAAACCAGAATAACCATATTGTCAATTTTTACGGTATTACTTTTTTCAACTTCAGTTTTTGCACAGCAAGGGCCAGGAATGGGGAATCCCCAAAAAAATGAGAAGGTCAAAGCCATGAAAGTGGAATACATTACTTCAAAATTAGAATTGACACCAAGTGAAGCCCAGAGTTTTTGGCCACTATACAATGAGTTCATGACCAAATTGCACGACTTAGAAAGATCGCGTAAAAAAAAGCTTAGAGCGAGCGCGGATAAAGAATTAACAGATGATGAAGTTAATGCGTTAATTAAGTTCAATTTTGAAACGGATCAAAAAATTCTTGATTTAAGAATGGCTTATGATGGGAAATTCAAGAAGGTTTTGTCCATTCAAAAAGTGGGTAAACTATATGCAGCAGAACATCAATTTAGACATGATTTACTTCGGAAAATGAAAGGTGGTGGTCCACCAGCTAAATAGCAAATAGCCGTTTTATAGTACTTGAATAGGAAGGTAATCTAGATTGCTTTCCTATTTTTGTTTTATGCCAAATTCAAAAGAAGTGTTTTATGAAAACCTAGCTCAAACCACTCCATTCCCTATGGGGATTGAAATTGAAACGGCTAAAGGGTCTTGGTTATTTGGCCCAAATAATCAAAAGTGGCTCGACATGGTTTCGGGAATCGCGGTGACCAATATTGGGCATAATCATCCTGTGGTAATAAAAGCGATAAAAGAGCAGGTAGATAAGCATATGCACGTAATGGTGTATGGGGAATATATTCAAAAGGTGCAAAGTGATTTAGCTTTTAAACTATCAGAAATACTACCGGCTACTTTGAGTTCAAATTACTTTGTAAACTCAGGAACAGAAGCAAATGAAGCAGCATTAAAATTGGCTAAAAGGTTTACTGGAAGAACGGAGATTATTAGTTTTAACAATTCCTATCATGGTAGTTCTCATGGCTCTTTGAGTGTAACCGGAAACGAGAATAAAAAGTTTGCGTTTAGACCGCTATTACCTGGGGTGAAATTCATAAATTTTAATACGATAGATGAATTAGACTTGATTACATCCAGTACCGCAGCAGTTATTATTGAGGTAATTCAAGGCGATGCGGGGGTAAGAATAGCAACAAATGAGTTTTTAAAAGCCCTTAGAGACCGTTGTACTCAAACAGGTGCAATGCTCATTTTTGATGAAATTCAAACGGGTATGGGCCGTACAGGAAAAATGTTTGCATTTGAACATTATGGTATTACACCTGATATTTTAACATTGGCTAAAGGGTTTGGAGGTGGAATGCCGATTGGTGTGATGATTTCCAGTAAAGAAAAAATGCACGTTTTTACGCATAATCCAATGTTAGGGCATATTACCACATTTGGTGGGCACCCCGTTAATTGTGCCGCAGCATTAGCAAATATAGAGGTATTACAATCTGAAATTGATTTCGATGAGGTAGAGCGTAAAGGGGCTTTGATAGCATCTTTATTGGAACATAATCAAGTAAAAGAAATCCGTAGAAAAGGATTGTTTTTTGCCATTGATATGGATAGCTTTGAGAAAGTAAAAACGGTGGTTGATTATTGTTTAGAACAGGGTGTAATTACTTTTTGGTTTCTGTCTACCAGTTATGCCTTTAGGTTATCACCCCCACTTAATATTACGGATGAAGACCTCCAGCATGGGTGTAAGATTATTCAAGAAGGATTTGATTTAATAAAAGAATTATAATTAATATTTAAAATATAAAACGATGATAGCAAAAACACCAAAAGTGCCTTATTACTCGGTAATCTTTACAACGATAAGTGCAGAGAATACGGAGGGGTATGAGGATATGGCTAAAGAAATGTTTGACATTGCATCAAAACAACCTGGGTTTTTAGGAATGGAATCGGCTAGAGAGGATGTTGGGATTTCGGTATCTTATTGGGATAGCTTAGATTCTATACGTAAATGGAGTTCACACTCTGACCATTCTAAAGCAAAAGAGATGGGTAAAAACGGGTTTTACAAAGAGTTTAAAACGCGTATTTGTAAAGTAGAAATGGAGTACTAATTATAGGTTTAAAAGTTTCTCGCAGATGAGGTAGATATTTATTTTTTTCTTAATCTGCGAGAAAAATTTCATATGGAAATCAATCATATAGACCACTTTTTTCTTGCTAAAGAAGAACCTCAAAAAAGCTGTTTTTTAGCCCTGCGAAGTATTATTTTAAATTGGGATGTTCAAATCTCTGAGCATTGGAAATACAAGCTTCCTTTTTATTATTACCAAGGAAAACCATTCTGTTATTTATGGCGAGATAAAAAGTCTTTTGAACCCTATATTGGATTGGTTAGAAGTGGGAATATAGCACACCCCAATCTATTTTTAGGAAACCGGAAAAAAATGAAAATAATGAGAATAGACCCTAACTTAGATATTCCCGTAGATACGATGTATGAAATCTTCGAGGAATTGCGCGCTAATTATTAACGAGTTGAACCTTTAAAACAATTTCAAAATGTAAGTTTTGCTTGAATTTTAATTCCGGAAAATCATATTCTAACCCGTCTGTAGAAAAATCCCCTTGAATTTGAATCATGTAAACAAATCCTTGTCGACCTCTAATTCTTGTAAATATAAAAGTAGCTGGAATAGTTTCTTCCTCTCCATGAACCTCTACAAGTAATTCATCCATAAGGGTGAAAGATTGTGCGTCAGACTTAAGACGTTCTTCTAACCAGGGGTATTCGTTCCAAAACTTAAATGTAATTTCAGCCTTAATCGGATGCGGATCTGAACCACTAACAATTCTAGAGTCAGGATTGTAATAGATTATTTCAAGTAACCCTAAATCACCATTGAGGCGAACCTTATTTTTTATGTTTTCAATTATTAATGTATCGTTATTAACCAGCGCAGAAAGTAATACCCTGTTACTTATAACGGAATAACTACTTTGTGAGTAGCTCGTAATCACCAAGAATATGGTGAAGAATAAAAATGTAAAATATTTTTTCATATGTGAATTATATTCCGTCTGAATAAACGCCAGTGGATAAAAGAACGAGTGTACAAGCCTCTTCGTAAGCGATACCTGCATTATTTAATTTAGTATAAAACGCCTCATTTTCCGTTCCGGGGTTAAAAATAAACTTTTTTGGATTTAATGAAATGAGGTAATCGTAAAATTCTGGTTGTCTAGGTACGCCAATATACATACTAATTACCTTTAGGTTTTCAATACTTTTTGGCCAATCTAAAATAATATCATTACCGGCAACAACCCCTTTTCTAAAGCCAAGTGCAACCACTGGATAATCATGCTCGGTTAACTTAGTAACCGCTATAAAAGCGTATCTATTTGCGTTTGGAGTAACTCCAATCACTGCTGTTTTCCAGGTGTTTGTCATTTTAAATTCGCTATTTTATCAGAATAAATAATTTTTGGAGTGCTAACTCCTTCCGGAATTACTTTTGCGGTTTTTAAGCCAGCAATAATACCAGGTGTTTTTCCAAACTCTCTTTTAAAATGCTTTAACCATTCAGGAATAAAAACCTCATTTTTATTCGCATCATAATAAAGAAAAGCATGTAAATATATAACGGATATGCTGTTTAATTGCTCATTCATTTTTTCGGCTTCATAATAGGTAATGGCACCGGTAATTTTTTCGTGACTATCTATTGCAAATATTACTCTTCCATCTGGGTAACTCACACGAAGAGACTTTTCCCATTTAGGGGAAATGACCTTTTTTCCTCCGGTAACCACGCATTTTGAATGAAGCAATATTTTATAAAGGATATCATTTAAGCTAAACACTTTGTTAGCAATAGTAATCACCTTTTTTCTTTTGCATTTGTTAGCGCAATTTTCGTTTTCTGAAATTAGCTTTTGACTGTAAGTAATATAAATATTTACCCAGAAAGCTTGTTTCTTTAAATCGGTGTTAAGTTCATCCACAAGAGATTGAAATGCAATACTCGCTAATTCCGTTTCGTACGCTGAAATAGGTTGATTCATTTTATAACTCATCAACATGTCTTGTGATAAAGACATTACCGAATTCTTTTGCCCAAATGAGGAAATGGAAATGAACCCAATAATCAAAAATAATAGTGCTTTAAGTTTCATGATTTTATTGATTTACTTTAATTATTTTTCAGAGTGGTCAACGACTAATTTGCCATTCAGAATTACTTTGTTTACCGGGTTTACACCAAAATAGTATGGAATAAAAGCCACGCTATCCATGGTGTTGGTGATAATTAAGTTTGCTTTTTTACCTATAGAAATACTGCCAAGCTCTTTACTCAATCCCATGGCATAGGCTCCATTTATGGTAGCTGCATTGATGGCTTCCTGTGGAGTCATTTTCATTTTGATACATGCGGTTGAAACAACAAAATTCATATTACCCGATGGCGTAGAACCCGGGTTGAAATCAGTTGCCAAAGCTACAGGAAGTCCTCTAGATATCATTTCTCTTGCGGGTCCATAAGGAATACTTAAAAAGTAAGAACAAGAGGGTAGAAGAGTAGGAATAGTATCACTGTTTTCCAAAAACGGATAATCCAACTCGTCCATAACTTCTAAATGATCTACAGAAAGTGCTTTATGATTTACGCTCGCTTCAATACCTCCAATGGCATTAAATTGGTTGACATGCGTTTTGGGAATCAGGCCATGTTTAAGTCCGGCAGATAATACTCTATTGGTATGCGCTACCGTGAAATAACCTTTCTCGCAAAAAATATCTATAAATTCGGCAAGCCCTTCTTCCGCAATTTTAGGAATCATTTTATTAACGACTAAATCAATGTAACCTTCCTGGTCATTCTTGAAGTTTTCCGGAAATGCGTGAGCGCCTAAAAATGTACTTTTAATGGTAATGGGGTGATTTTGTTTTAGCTTTTTAATTACGCGAAGCATCTTTAATTCGGCATCAACGGTTAATCCATAACCACTTTTAATTTCCACTGCTCCCGTACCCAAAGCCATTATTTCATTCAACCTTTGATAGGCATTATCAAATAATTCCTGTTCAGTAGCGTTAGCTAATCTTTTGGCTGAATTTAAAATTCCTCCGCCACGATTGGCTATTTCTTCATAGGATAATCCATTAATTCGGTCTTCAAATTCTTGCGAACGGTCACCAGCATATACCAAATGCGTATGTGAGTCACACCAACTAGGCATTACAAATTGTCCGGAAGCATCTATAACAGCATCAAATTGATCTACAGGACAATTATTCATACTTCCGTAGCTTGAAATGTTTTCATCTGTGATAGTAAGAAAACTATTGTCAATGGCTGGGAGCGTCCCCATATTAGCCCCTTTTTTGATAAGCGAATTGGTTTCGTTTATCGCTAAGATGGATTTAATGTTTTTGATAAGAATACTACTCATTTGAAGTCGTTTTATCTTTTATTAGATGGTAAATATGTAGAAATATAAGTCCAGCATTAAAAGCTACAATAGGATATGCTATGTCTAATAATATACCGTAAGTCACAAATATTGCGGCACCTACCATGTTAATAATTCGTATTTTTTTGACATTCGTGAACAAAAATGAAATAAATACAACGGTTGATGCTAAGTAGCCAATCCAATCGGTTATGGTAATTTCAATCATTAATTCTTGTAATAATAATTAGATGCATTTTTAATTAAAGCACCGGACGAAAATACCATATTTCTATAAGGTTTTGGATAGATTTAATTTCTTTAACTGTTATTTTATCCGCTGCAATTATTGCTGTGAAAATTAGGATTTATCGACTATATTTATGCCATGAAAAGAGCGTTAGTTATTTCTGGTGGTGGTTCTAAAGGTGCTTGGGCTGGCGGTGTTGCTGAGTACTTAATAAGAGAAAAAAAGTATGACTATTGCCTGGGTGTGGGGTCCTCTACAGGAAGCATCTTATTACCTCATTTGTTATTAGATGAAGTAGAAATTATCAAACACGTTTATACCCATGTTCGCACGAAAGACATTTTTACGCTAAACCCTTTTTTAGTCACCAAAGAAGATGGACGAGTGAGTGTAAAGCTTAATCACATAAATATTATTAAGTCGTTTTTATTAAGCATTCCCACTTTTGGTGATACGCATAAATTATTGCGAAAATTACGAAGAGAAATTACCCTTGATCAGTTTAATAAGCTTTCCGAATTAGGTAAGGAAGTAGTGGTCACCGTGAGTAACTTAACGAAACAACAATTAGAATATAAGTCTTCTAAAACAGAAGGGTATGCAGATTTTATTGATTGGATTTGGGGCTCCGCTAATTACGTGCCTTTCATGTCTATATTAAATAAAAATGGGTATGAGTATGCAGATGGTGGATTTGCAACCATTCTACCTATTAGAGCAGCTATTGATATTGGCGATGTGGATGCGGTGGATGTAATTGTATTATCGCCTAAAAATATGGATAGTAATTTACCTAAATCTACCAATGCTTTTCAGACCATGTCGAAAGTGTTTGATATTTCTATGAATCATAGTTTTAATAAGGATTTGATGTTGGGACAGTTGAAAAGCTTAACAAGAAAGGTGGATGTAAATATTTACTACACGCCTGAACTGCTTACGGAGTATCCTTTGGTATTTGACCCTGTAACTATGAAAAATTGGTGGGAACTAGGGTTTGAGTACGCAAAAAATAATGACCCAGAATGTTATTGTCATCAACCGGAATAATGGGGTTTACTTTCCCTTTCCTTTTAGTACAATAAGCACCGTGTAAATAAGGATTTTCATATCTACTAAAAGAGACATGTTTTCAATGTAAAGAATATCGTACTCTAACCTTCTTACCATTTCATCTACGTTTTCAGCGTATCCGTATTTTACTTGACCCCAACTGGTAATACCTGGTTTTACTTTTTGTAAATGAGAGTATTGTGGCGCCTTAGCTTTGATAAGAGTAATGTAAAACTGTCTCTCCGGTCTAGGTCCAACAATCGACATATCACCAATTAACACATTAAAAAACTGTGGAATTTCGTCTAATCGTGATTTGCGTAAAAAGCTTCCAAATGGGGTAATCCTTTTATCGTGTGTACTGGAAAGTAGTGGGATATCGGTTTCTGCATTTAAAAACATGGATCTAAACTTATAGATACGGAATGGTTTGCCGTGATGACCTATTCGCTCTTGCGAATATATCATTGGGCCACGAGAACCAAATTTCACGATCAAACCTACAAACAAGTATAGCGGAAATAAAAGCGTGAGAACAGAAAATGAAATTACGACATCAAATAACCGCTTAAAAGATTGTTGCCACGAAGGCATAATCTCTTTACGAATATCAATTAATGGCGCTCCAAAAATAGATGACATTTTTACCTGACCTGTAAGAATGGTGTACATATCAGGAATGATTTTGATATTTACTTCTGCTTCATCTAGAATAGAAATGATTTCTTCAATTTTATGGTGCTCTGACGGCTCAATGGCAATAATTACTTCTTCAATTTCATGCTTAGTAATAATAGCTTTAACCTCTTTTAAGTGACCCAAATGACTCACTTTTCCTTCTAATAAATGGGCAGTGCTGCCATTTACATTAATAAAACCGGTGATTAAAAAACCACTCGATCTTTTAGCTGATTTTAATTCGTTAAATAATTTTAAAGCGTTTTGGTTACCGCCTACAATTAAGGTGTTGTATCCAATAATTCTATTATGCACTTTATGGACGGTATTGCTTACCAGAAAATACCTAAAAATAAAGGTCGTTCCAAAATGGAGTCCGAATAAAGTGAAAAATGAGGTGTAGTAGCTACGGTAGCTTGCTATTTCGTCATCTAGTATCACAATAAAAAATAGAATAATTACACCAATTAATGATTGTAAAAAGGTAATTCCTAATTCGTTTAATCGTGATTTTCGAAAAGGGTCTTGATAGTATCCGGTAACAAAATAAAACAGGACCCAAAAGATTGGAATAAGCAATAAACCAAGGTAAAACTGGCTAGTAAAAGTAATTGGAATTGGGGCGTCAAATTTTAAAGGTTCAACATAGATTTTTCGGAAAATAAAAAATCCAATCCATGTGAAGATAGCCGCTAAAAAATCGGCTAATAAATACTTAATTAGTTCTTTTCGTTTATTTAAACTCACTATTTTGTATTTACTACTTTGGTGTTGTCAATGAAAATTAATCCTTCTGGATTACCGGTATTATAATAGGCTGTAATTCCAAAACCAAAACCAGTGGCGTTAACTTTTCCAATAAAAAAATCTGTTAAATCAATATAAACATGTTTCCAAACTAATTCACCATCTTCTAAAGAAGGACGTAAGGAAATGAGTGGAATTTCAGAAATTCCTTGACCCGGATCTTGAATCACCGCAGAAACCACAAACTCTTGGTTACATTTATAATCCATTTCTAAATAAATAGGAAGTTGTGAAGAGGTAGGAACCATAAATAACTCCTTATTAAAAGCTTTAAACCCCGGATTGTCAGCCGTAAGCGTAACTTTTCCTACATACTTATCCAAATACGCGGGTTCATTATCAATAAGGGTTCTCACTAAGGCAACATCACTCGATGGAGTAGTATCTAGTTTTAATACCACATCTTCAAATTCTTCAATAAAAGAAATTCCGGTTTCTAAATAGTAGCTAACGGTAGGTACAAGTGTAGTGGTATCTAATGGTATTAAATCAATGGTAGAATTCCATCTTCTGTAAAATGCATACGGTTCACGAGTAGCCGAAATTCCGTTTAATTTAATTCCTGCTTCAATTGTAATTTGATGAGTTCCTTCAGTCGCAAGAGCTACCGTTCCTGGTAATTCGTATACTCCGAGTAAGTTGTCGTTGTCGTAAATCCAAAAATCAGTAATTTGTGTACCTCCGTTTCCCACAGAACTTACATTATCATATTGGAAATTTATTTTCTCCACAGTGATGTAAGTAGGCAAGGGTTCTCTTTTGCCTTCACAGGAAATTATAAACGGAATAAGCAATAAAGAAAAACGTAAAAATTTTATCATTCTTTTATTTAATGTGGACCGCAAATATATACGCATTAGCTCTACTCTCCATATGATATTATAACTGTTTTGTGTAAGTATAGGTTAATTGAAACCCAATCAAAACGCGACTTTACTACATGACCTTTGTAACGTATTTTTTGGTGGCTAATTGTAGTTATATCAAAAAATATTTTTAGTTAGAATAATTAATTCGCACCTCTTTATTTATCAGTGTGTTAATTCGTGAATTAAAACGATTTGCTTGCATGTAATTTGAGGCAGTCTTCCTGGTTTATGAAATAAATTAGCTTCTGGTAGGTTGAATTTGATAATTATTTAAACAATCTATTTTTTAGCTTTTATAGCTGATTTTTTGTCCTTATTATTGAAATATTATTTTGATAAATACAAGGAGCTAATGCTTAGAGGAGATTCAATGAAATTAAAGGGCGCCAGACGTAGAATGGTGTTAGAAGTAGAGCAAATGCTTTCGGAGGTTGGTGTTGCTGATCCAAAGGTAATGGAAGCTTTGATGACTGTTCCTCGGCATCAATTTTTTGATAGTGCATTTGATATTAACTTCACATATCAAAACAATGCTTTTGCTATTGGTGCAGGGCAAACTATTTCTCAGCCCTATATAGTAGGACTACAAACTCATTTATTAGATATAAAAAAAAGAGATAAAGTACTTGAAATTGGTACAGGTTCAGGGTATCAAGCAGCAGTGCTTTTAGAAATGGGTGCGCGACTTTTTACGATTGAACGTCAAAAGAAACTTTTTGATGTGACCAGTAAGTTATTACCTAAAATGGGGTATGCACCAAAGTTCTTTTATGGAGATGGATATAAGGGCTTACCAGAGTTTGCTCCTTTTGACAAAGTAATCATCACAGCAGGGGCTCCATTTGTTCCAGAAAAGTTAGTCGAACAATTAAGAATAGGAGGAGTCTTAGTAATTCCCATTGGTGAAACAGAAGAACAAACGATGTATAGAATTACCAAAATTTCTGACACAGAAACCAAAACAGAAAATTTTGGACCTTGTAGTTTTGTACCTATGCTGCCACAAGTGTCTAGGTAAAATCGTTTCGTTTTAATGAAAATAATGCCTAGATACATGCGCTTAAAATGGTTATAGGAATTTTTTTCAAATTGGCACAAGTGTTGTAAGTTTGAATCAACTTAAATAAAATAGATATCATGAAGAACATTATTACTACAGGATTAACCTTAACGCTACTAATTCTATCTCCAATTATTACTCAGGCTCAATTAAAGTGCTACAGTTTAAAAGCTCCTGAAAAGACTATTGAAGGAATGCAGAAACTAGCTATTATGAACTTTGAGAACAGAAAAGATGTTAACTGGCATTACTCTGGCTCTACCAACGATTATGGTTCTCAATTGGCAGATTATATGATTGCAAATCTTTTGGAAGAACATCGTGGGGTTTATGCACGTGGTGAAAACTTTATGGAGCGTTATAAAACAAATGTTTATACGGTAATTGAACGTGGTGAGTTAGATAAAATTATGGCAGAACAAAGTCTAGGAGCTAGTGGTGCGGTAACGGATGGAGATGCTACAAACGTTGGTAAACTTTTAGGTTTAGATGTAATTCTTACTGGAGGTTATTCTACAGATGTTAAAACAACTTCAAAAAGAAACTCGAACAAAAATTCTAAAACGGGTGCTGTTACAGTTAGTTATAGTGCTACGAAAGTAGCTACTATTGAAGTTACAATGAAAATTATTTCTGTTGAAACAGGACAGGTTTTGAGTATGGTAACTAAAACTAAAGTGCAAAAATCATCCGGAAGCGGTAAAACTTCATCTGTAGCTTATGGAAAACTATCCTCTGATCAAACCATTATTTCAGCTGGAATGAAAGCAATTGCTTTAGATCTTGTTTCGTATTTTACGCCAGTTTTTGTATTTCAAGGGTTAGAGGTGGAAAAACCTAAAGTAAAGGATTATAAAGATGAGTTTAAAGCGGCTAAAAAGGAAGTGAAAGAAAATAACCTTTCTAAAGCATTTGCCATTGTAAAAGGGGTGTATGATGCTGATCCTTATGATGCTGCAATGGCGCATAACATGGGCGTATTGTACGAAGCTGTTGGTAATTACGAGCAAGCACTAGGTTATCACAATACCGCTTATGAGTTAGACGATTCAAAGTCGCATAAAAATTCGGTAGAACGTGCAATGAACAGTAAAGAAGCCTTAGACGAATTAGGTAAATTAGGGGTAGAAATTACTCCTTACGTATTTGATGAAGCAGAAGGTGCTAAACTTAATATTGAAAAAGTAACTACTGCAGGAAAGAAAAAAGATCGTTTCGATGTTTACACAGAAGCAAATAAAGGTTCAGATGTTATTACAAAGGTTCCTGGTGATACCTCATTTGAGATATTAGGAAAAGAAGGTAGTTGGGTAAAAATTAAACTTCTTGGAGGAAAAGAAGGCTGGATTAGTAAAACTAACTTAGACAATTAAACAAACATGAAGAAGCTCACACTTTTTATTTTATTTCTAGGTACTGGGATGTTTGCGCAAGCGCAAGAGCCAGATTGGACATCGTCAGATTATAGGTCACAAAATTACCCCTCTAACAGTTATTTAGTTGGGTTTTCTGAAACCTCTGATGTGAACAAAAAGTATATTGATGAAGAACTCAAGCAGATGGTTGATGCGGCAAAGTCGCAATTAGTTCAAAGTGTTAGGGTTCAAGTAAAAAGTGTGAGTACTTCCAAGGTTTCTGATTTCAATGGTGAAATTGACGACTATTTTAATCAGAAAACAACATCTGAATCTGACTTAAAGTTAGTTGGGCTTAAAACCGAATCGTTTTACGACAAAAAAAATAAAAAGGCATATGCCATTGCGTATGTAAGTAAAATGAAGATGATAGAATATTACCGTTCTGAAATCGGAAAAAACATATCGGATATAAGTAATATTATAACTCAAAGTGCGCAATTACTAGAAGGTGGTAACCTCCAAAATGCTTTTAAAAATGGGCTTGGGGCTTACAATAAGTTTTTTGAAATTGACGAATCACAAAAAGTATTAATGGCCATTGGCGCAACCACTTCTTTAGATGTTAGAGTGGAGGAAGTGAATGAGCTAAATTCTGATTTCCATACATTAATGCTAGGTATTCAATCGGATAGAAGAATGAGTATTGATGACTTAGGGTTTATTATCGCTAACGGATTAATGAAATCTCAAGGGGATAATCATAGAAGTATTAAAATGACAAGTTTTACGTATGAGCAAACCGGTTTTACTTCTGACTTCTCTTACAAACTGTCAAAGGCTATGGAGCAATCTTTACCCGAAGAAATGCCTACAACAGGTTACATAATCAATGGTGTTTATCTTTATGAAGGGGAAAACATTGTTGTGAAAAGTTCCATTGTGGATGTGAAGTCGAATAGAGTATTAGGTAGAAATACCTCTCAAATTACGGAAGCAGAATTAATCAGTAATAGCATAAGGGTAATTCCTCAAGACATTAAGAACTTGAAGCTATTAGAACTAATGGAAATCACATCGCACACCGTTGGTGCATCTGGAAAATCAGGTCTAGGATTAAATAAAGAATTGGTGGCAAAAGTGACTGTAAATGGCGATTTTAAAGAAGGAGTTCCAGTACAGTTTTCTAATAGTAATAGCGGAGTGGTGTATTGTTCTACTTTAACGGATAAAGAGGGTGTTGCAACATGTGACGTAAAAAAAATTAGCGGAGAGTATAAAAATCAAGTCATTGTTTCAACGGTCAACCTAAAACAATTTTTGACCAATGATACCTCTGTATATGTGACCAATTTATTAAAGAATAAAGACCTTCCAAAGGCTTCTTTTAAAGTGATAGTAGAACCCAGTACCATTTACATAGAAGCACAAGAAAACAATTTTGGGGAAAGTTTAGATGTTAAATTGATTGAGCCTCAAATTAAGGAAAGTCTTTCTAGTAAAGGTTTTGATTTTGATGACCAGTCAGTTGGAGCGGATTATGTAATTAAAGTTAGAGCATCCTCTCGTAAAGGAGGCAGTATTTCAGGTGTTTACTTTGCGTATGTTGACGTTACAATATCTGTATATGATAACAACTTAGGTAAGGAAATATTTAAAGAAAGTATCAACAACGTGAAAGGTGGTGGAGGTACTTTTGACCAAGCTGGCGGAAAGGCTTTTTATGCCGCTTCTGATGAAGTGAGAGATAAAATTGTTTCTATTCTTGTGGATTAATATTTGTAAATCATCACTCTTCCAATTTTTTCTTTACCCGAAATCCAAGCTTTATTTTTGGAATAGAATTGAACGCTCAAATAATTAGTGTTTGTAAAGTTTTGCCACGTTTTTCCATGGTTACTTGAAAACCCCATGGAGGAATTCCCTCCTCTTGCTCGGCCTTTTAGTTTAAATAATTCTTGTCCTTGAGTTTGAGGTATGAATTGAATACAAGAAGAAAAACCATCTGTTTGGGTATCCGTAGACCAAGTTTTACCTCCGTCACTGGTATACGAAAATGAACCGTTAACATCATCTACATTATCCCAGTCTCCACCTGAAATCAATCCGTTTAAGGAATCATAAAAATGAATAGAGTAAATACCTGTCATTACCCCTCCATTGGCCATAGGCGTATCAAATACCTCCCAAGTTTCTCCATAATTGGGCGTATGATACACTCTTGAACTTGATTGGCCTCCTGTACCAAACCAAGCATGGCTTCCAACTACTGCAATATTGGTATTGCTAGCCGCAAAAGGATTTTCATTGGCTAAAGCAGGAGGAAGGTCTGCACAGTTTATTCTCTTCCAAGTATTCCCTCCATCATTTGTGATAGCTACATGAAAGCAGTTTTTAATGGCATCACCTAAAAGGATGCCATTTTGATTATCAAAAAAAGCAATTGCATCAAAAAATGCGTTGGTATCGGTATCTGTATAGACCCTATTCCAAGTAGTCCCCATATTAGATGATTTATAAATTGCGGCAGGTTTGAGAATGCTCACCAGAAAGACATCACCATTACTGTTCACAGAAATAGACCGAAACTCAGGAATAATAGAATCTAGTTCAAATTGATTGGATGTCCAGTTTTTTCCGTTATCAAGAGTGTAGCCCCAATAACCGTTAGAACCGGCAAACCAAACCGTAGAATCATTTAAAACCTCGAGTGCTCGTATAGTAGTATTCGGGAAATTGAAATCGGTTATATCCAATTGTATAGAATCTCTAGCAATGTATGTATCATTGGTATTAGAAGAGCTATTTACGCTGCAAGAGCCTAAAGATAATAGGACGAAAATAAAAAGTAACCACTTCATTTATTTTGTAATTGTTGGAGTAACTAAAGTAAAAATGTATGGTTAAAATTATAAATATAATTGATATATGGAAGTACAAGCATTAGGAATTGGATTGTTATTTATCATTATGGGACTTCTGGTAAAAGGATATCCAAACCTATTAGCAGGGTACAATAAGATGTCTACGAGAAGAAGAAAAATGTAGATGTAGAAGGTTTAACAACATATGCAAGGAACAGTTTACTTGGAATCGGGACTATAGTAATTCTTGCGGGGTTTATGTTAAACGGATTTGGGTATTCACACTACTTTGAGGCAATATTAATGGCTGCTATTATTGGAGGTGTAATTATTCTCATATTCGGTGCGCGGAAGTACGATCACAATAAATAGCAGATTTGTCTTAATTCATTTTAAAAATCTAACATAAATCAACTTGTTATCCCTTGCTCAATGTTACATTTGGACATATTAAAATCTAAATTATGATTGAAAAGAAATTTGATCCAGCTTCGGCTGTACAAGATTCGCAAAATTTTGGTGAGTTTGGAGGTGTTAATCCTTCAATTACAGATAGTTCAACCTATACTTTTCTGAAAGCAGAGAGTATGGAAGGTACGTTTGTAGGAGAAACCGAAGGGTGTTATTTATACTCTCGTCACTGGAATCCAACGAATAAATTCCTAGCTGATGCGTTAGCAAAAATGGAAGGAGCAGAAGCAGCACAAGTTGTTGGTTCGGGTATGGCTGCTATTTCTAATGTAGCCATGCAAATTTGCCAATCTGGAGATCATATTGTTTCTTCTCAAACCATATATGGAGGAACATATTCTTTATTTCATTTTTACCTTCCTAAATTTAATGTCAATACTACTTTACTTGATATTACCGATTTAGATGCTGTTGAAAAAGCAATTACTCCAGAAACAAAAATGATTTTTTGTGAGGTGATGAGTAATCCTTTACTGGAAATCGCAAATATTACTGCATTAGCAGAATTAGCTCATAAGAACGGAATTAAATTGGTGATAGATAATACGTTTACTCCAATGATTTTCTCTCCACTTGAGTTTGGTGCAGATGTGGTTGTTCACTCGTTAACTAAATTTATTAATGGAGCTAGTGATACAGTTGCAGGTGCTATTTGTGGGACCGAAGAATTCATCAATTCATTAATGGATTTAAATACTGGCTCAACAATGTTGTTAGGTCCAACGATGGATGGTGTTCGTTCTGCTGGGGTACTTAAAAACTTAAGAACGCTTCACATTAGAATGATGCAGCATAGTAAAAATGCGCAGTATGTAGCGGAGCATTTACAAGCGGATGGCGTTAAAGTGCGTTATGCAGGTTTAAAAAATCACCCATCGTATGATTTGATGAATACGCAAAGAAATGATGCATACGGTTATGGTGGAATGGTTTTAATTGACTGTTTAACTAAAGAGAATGCGTACAAACTAATGAACGGAATGCAAGATGATAATGTGGGGTACTTAGCGGTTAGTCTAGGTTTTTACAAAACATTATTTAGTGCTCCTGGAAGTAGTACTTCATCTGAAATTCCGGAAGAGGAGCAAGGTGATATGGGGTTAAGTCCTGGTTTAATACGTATGTCTGTTGGTTTAGATATGGATATTGAAAGAACGTATGAAACGATAAAAAAACGATTAGTAGAGATTGGGTTAGTTTAACCGATCTACCTATAATTACTTAGGAAGACTGCTAGAAATAGCGGTCTTTTTTTTGTTCTATAAATCGCCTAATCCTTCCAATACCTTTTTAACATCCTCTTCTGTTTTGTACAATTTGGTTTTGCATGTATTAATCAATTCTGTAGCGCGTTTTACCTTGGTAGATAATTCATCAATAGAAATTTTGTCACCTTCTATTCCTGCTACAATTGCTTCCAATTCTAGCATAGCCTCTTCGTATTTTAATTCTTTACTCATGAGATGTTTTCTTTATTATTTTACTTTCAATTGTTCCGTTATGTAACACGGTATCGATACGGTCACCAACATTGATGTTTTCAATATCAGTTACTGTTTTGCCATTTACAGTAGTCATACTAAAACCTCTTTTCAACACACTTTTAGGGTCTAGAATTTGAAGTTTAGCCTGTATAAAATCCAATTTGTTACCGGAGGTATTAATTTTAGAAAGACTTAAGTATTGAAGTTTGTGGGCAATGGTTAATCGTAGTTTAGAGTTTTCTTTTGCTAATAGAACTTGAGCAGATTGTCCTAAATTAGACGTTAAATGTTGCAATCGCATTTTCTCATTATTCAAAGGTTCTGATGAAGAAGCTTTCAAAAACCGAATGACATTCACTAATCGCTGCCACTGGGGAGCGACTTTTATTTCCTGAATATTACGAATTAAATGGTGTGCATCTTTCAGCCCATTTTCTAGCTCTCTAAAAATATCTACCAGCGTATCTGCAACAGCCGTTGGAGTAATTTTATTAGTGTTGGCTACCATTTCAACTACGGTTTCATTGGTAGAGTGTCCAATACCCGAAATAACCGGAATAGGGAATGTAGCCACCATTCTAGCCATGTCAATGTGATTGTAACAATTTAATCCTACATCACCACCGCCACCACGAATGATCAATACTAAGTCAAAATCAGCCACTCTTTCCTGTATGAGTTGTAGTTGCTCTGTAATGCTCTTAACGGCCACATCTCCTTGTAATATTGCGGGAAATAGGTGCATGGTAATATTAAATCGCGCGCCTTTGTTTTCTATAGTTTCCAGAAAATCTTGATAGCCCTTACTAGTGGATACCGATATTATGGCTAGTCTTTGTGGAAAATACGGAAACTTTAAATTATGGTTTTGATTGAATATGCCTTCTTTATGGAGAGTCTCAATAGCTTGCTTTTTTTCCTTCGCTATTTCACCCATGGTAAATGAAGGGTCAATATCCACAATGTTTAAGGATATTCCGTGGGTAGGAGAATATTTAACTTGGACAGAAAATAGAATTTTCATTCCTTCTTTCAAGTCTTCTCCCGTTTGTGATTTAAATTTAATCAACAGCCTTTGAAAAGTGTTTCGCCATATGGTAGAGCGAATTTCAGCCATTACTTTTCCACTTTGTTTTTCTACTAGCTCTGGGTAGCAATGACCACTTTTAGGATAGAAGTTTAGTTTTGAAATCTCCGCGCGTACCCAATACGTAGAATTAAACGTACGTGCAATCACGCGTTCAACGCTTTGAGATAGTTCTAAAAGTGAGTGAGATTTCACAGTGATTTTTTCAATATTATGGAAGAATTATTCTCCGTCTTCGAATTTTTCAATAGCAGTTTTCCATACCGTTGGAACTTCAATGCTTTTATTTTCAGCATGACTAAAGCAAACCAAAATATTTACGCCACTTGCAATTTCAACATCTTTTCCATCTACCGTTTTGAAGATGATAAAATGAAATTCTAAGCTTTTTGTGCCGATAGCCACACACTCTATTTCACATCGAGCTACATCTTTAAAAAGTAATGGCTGTAAATAGTTGATTTCTGTACGTGCTAATAAAACACCCCATTGATCCCAATCATGTCGTAGCCCAAAAACGGCATCAAAGTAGCGAACACGAGCTTGCTCCACATAGCTTAAATAAACCACATTATTTACGTGTGCAAGCGCATCTAAATCTCTAAATCTAATATCTATAGGAGAGAAAAATTTCATGTTAATGAAGTTGATGATTAGTTAGAAGTTACATTTTGTAAACTTCACATTTGAAACTTGAACCTATTTATCCAACTTTGAATAAATCGAGTTTTTACTCAAATATTCTGGTACAATTGATTTCATATGCCCCACAATTTTGAAATTGTCTTGACTATCATATAAAGCAATTAAATCTTGAATTTGTTTGGAAACAGCTTCGTATTCAGATTCTCTTACTTCGGCTACCATAATTTGCGAATGGTGTGTTTTTAGGGTGGTTTCTTCGTTAGCTAAAAGCTCTTCGTAAAGTTTCTCACCAGGTCTTAATCCACTGTACTTAATTTCAATATCTTTTCCTAAAGTAAGACCAGATAGCTTTATCATTTTCTCGGCTAAAGAAACAATCTTCACAGATTCTCCCATATCAAAAATGAAAATCTCACCGCCTTCTCCCATCATACCTGCTTCCAGTACCAATTGACAAGCTTCCGGTATGGTCATAAAGAAACGTGTAATTTCTGGATGTGTAACGGTAATTGGACCACCAGCCTCAATTTGTCGTCTAAAAATAGGAATAACAGCACCGTTAGAACCCCATACATTTCCACAGCGCGTTGTAATGTATTTAGTTTTACTCGTGGTGTTTTTAGCTTGGGTGTAAATCTCTGCAATTCGCTTAGTAGCTCCCATTACATTAGTAGGGTTTACCGCTTTATCGGTAGAAATCATTACAAATTTCTCTACTCCAAACTCCTCCGATAAATCTGCTATTGTTTTTGTGCCATGCACATTCGCTCGAATAGCTTCTGACGGATTATCTTCCATCATAGGCACGTGTTTATAAGCTGCTGCGTGGTACACGAAATTAGGCTTGAATTCCTCAAAAAGATTTCGCATTCTTACTTCATCTCGAATATCACCAATCACAATCTCGGTCATCAATTCGCCATGTTCAGATTTCATGTGAAGCTCTAAGTCATATAGCGGAGTTTCAGCCTGATCCAACATCACAATTTTTGATGGGTAATACTTGGCAATTTGAGCAACCAATCCAGAACCAATAGAGCCAGCTGCTCCAGTTACTAAAACAACTTTACCCTTAATTTGACTTTTAATCTTGTCTTGATTTAAAACAATTGGTTTTCTCCCTAAGAGTTCTTCAATCTTAACCGTTTTAATTTGTTTTGAACTCAATTCTCCATTAATCCAATCGGTAACTGGAGGAATAATCTGAACCTTAATATTGTATTGTAACGCAATTTCAATAATTTCAGCTTTCCTTGCTTTATCTAAATTCTGGACCGCAATAATTAATGTTTTTGGATATTTTTCCATCAACACTCTTTCCATATCCTCATCTGAGAATATTTTTACTCCTTCCAATAGTTTGCCTTGCTTACTCGGACTGGAATCAATAAACGCAATTACGTTGTATCTTTTATCATTAACACGGTCAAGTGCTTGTTTAGTAGTAAGTCCGTTATGCCCGGCTCCATAAATAACCACCCTAACTTTCTCTGTAGAGGAGGAGGTAATTTCTTGAAAAATCATTTTTATGACTGTCCGAACAGAAGCAATTAAAAAGAAAGTTAAAAGGTATTCAATAATTACTACGGAGAATGGTAAAATGTATTTTCCAATTAAAATGTAGGAGCCAATATTAAGTGCAACAATTAAAGCTGTACCTGCAGTTACTGCAAGATAAAGTTTTTGTAGATCTTGAATATTAGTGTGTCTAATTACTCCACTATAGGTTTTGAATAAATAGGAAATAAATATCCGAACACCTAAAATAGTAAGATATGCATTGATAAAGGAATCTGTCTCATTTTTTGGAATTTCAAAGTTGAAACGCAATAAAAATGAAATTCCTAAAGAGAAAATAAAGATGAAAATATCAATGCTGAAAATTATCCATTTCGGAGCATTGGATTCGAAATTTATAAATGTTTTCAATGTTTAATTGTTGTTTATTGTTAGGCGGTCAAAGATATTAGTTATTGTGATTTAGGGTATAATATTTAAAGAATGTTCCAAATTATTTGTTGAAAGTATACCATAAGAATGTTTATTTGTGAAAACTCATAATTTTATGTCGGCAAAAGGTTCAAAAATTTCTATTTATGGCGCTATTCTAGCCAAT
>CAXMPG010000022.1:0-34776 GCA_964195485.1 uncultured Desulfobacterales bacterium | reverse complement strand
TGCGGATGATGCTTCAACTGAAAATGAAGGTCGAAATGCTAGAAACTTAGATGTTAAAACCGACTTATTAGAGTTTTCAGCTCAATTGGAATATTATATCCTAAAAGAAAAGATTGGGTCTCGTTATAAAATTAAGGGTGTAAAAGGTTATGGGTCATCAAACTTCGCAATGTATGGATTTGCTGGAATTGGAATATCTTATTACAATCCAAAAGGAACTAATACAGCTGGTGAATGGGTGAAGTTAGCCCCTTTAAATACGGAAGGTCAAGGATTGGATGGAGCTCCTAAGGATTATTCCCAATTTGCAATTGTTTTTCCATTAGGAATTGGTTTCAAGTATAATATTTCTAAACTAATAGGTGTTCAATTTGAAGCAGGTATACGTCTTACAACTACCGATTATTTAGATGATGTGAGTACCCAATATTACGATGGAGATGCGCTTGAGGTAGCAAATGGTATAGAGGCTAAAGAAATGGCAGATAAAAGATATGATCTTGATGGTAGACACAGTGAAGGTGGTATCAGAGGTAATGATGATAAAAAGGATACATATATGTTTGGATTGTTAACTTTGACCTATCGAATTAAATCTCGTGCTAGATCTAGAGTTAGGTTATAGGCAATAATAAAATTCATATAGCGTTCATGTGGGCATGAAGAAAGTACTATTTATAGCTTTCATAATAATATTAAACAACCCGACCTTTTCTCAAAAATATGGAGAGGTCGGGTTGTTTGTTGGTAGCTCATATTATTTTGGAGATGTGTACTCCACACCTTCTAAAGATGCACATACCTCCTTTGGTCTTAATTATCGTCAGAATTTCAATTCTCGTTGGGCGTTGAACTTTTTGGCCCGGTATGCTCTGATTAGTGGAGATGATGCAAATTCTAATGTTGCATTTGAAACCCAAAGAAATCTTAGCTTTCAGTCTGATGTGTATGAATTTGGATCGGTTGTTGAATTTAATTTTTTAGACTTTAAACCTTTTAAACCACAAAGTTTTTTTAAGATAGCTGATGTGTTTACACCTTACGCTTTTGTGGGTATTACATTATTTTATCATAATCCTAAAGCCTACCTGGCTGGTAATCTTTATGAATTAAGACCATTATCCACGGAAGGAGAGAGTTATAATAAAGTGAGTGTTGCTATTCCATTTGGGTTTGGATTTAAGTTTAGATTGTCTGATCGATTTTTATTGGGGTTAGCGGCAGAGTTTAGACCAACGTTTACAGATTACTTAGATGACGTAAGTACTCGTTACCCTGTTTCCCCAGATGGATTATCAAAAACGGGTAGAGACTTATCTAACAGAGCGCTTGAGCCACAAGGTTCTGGAGGTAATAGTTGGGGAGCGCAAAGAGGTAATCCATACAATAATGACTGGTTCTCATATGCTGGATTTACATTATCATTTAATTTAAAGAAGAACCCCGGCTCATGCCATTTTAATCCAAGCAAATAGAATATATTTGCGCTCCGAAAATCGCACCTAGCGATTGTTAATTATGAATCAAGTATCTAAAGCTGATAGTTCTACTGTTCCAGTTCACATTGCCGTTATTATGGATGGTAATGGGAGGTGGGCTAAAGAAAAGGGCAAAGCTAGAATATTTGGACATAAAAATGCACTAACTGCAGTTCGTGAAACTATTGAGTCTAGTGCAGAAATTGGGGTGAAGTATTTAACGCTTTATGCATTTTCATCTGAAAATTGGAACAGACCAAAACTAGAAATTGCCGCCCTCATGGAGCTTTTGGTTTCTTCTATTAGGAAGGAATTGAAAAGCCTAAATGAGAATAACATTCGACTTATGGCAATTGGTGAAATTAGCGCTTTGCCAAAAAAAGGACAAAAGGAATTAGCTGCTGCCATAGAGAGTACTAAGAATAACGATAGAATGACATTGGTTTTAGCGTTAAGTTATGGCTCAAGGTCTGAAATTGTTGCCGCGGTAAAAACTTTGGCTACCGATGTTAAAAATGGTGAAATAAGTATTGCAGATATTGATGAAAGTAAATTTGAGCAATATCTTGCCACGAATTCTATACCTGATCCAGATTTGTTAATACGAACAAGTGGGGAGAACAGAATTAGTAATTTTTTATTATGGCAAATTGCTTATTCAGAACTGTTGTTCATTGACAAGTATTGGCCAGATTTCAGAAAAAAGGATTTAATTGATGCTGTTGAAGTATATCAAAAAAGAGAACGTAGATTTGGAAAGACAAGTGAGCAGATATAGTCTAAACGGGATATTGTTTTTTTTGGCGCTATTGGTGACTCCATTTTTTGTGAATGGACAAATTAGTAATGTAAGTAATAGCGCAATTGAAATTGATTATTCATCACCTAAAAAATATACCCTTGGAGGTATCGTAATTTCTGGGACAAAAGTATTAGACCCTAATGCACTGGTTTTGTTAACTGGATTATCAGTCGGTTCAGAACTAACGATTCCTGGTGATAGAATTTCTAATGCAATACGAAACTTATGGAAACAAGGATTGTTTTCAGATATTAGAATTTCTGTTCAAAGAGTAGTTGGCGATAAAATCTATTTAGAATTTGATATCATTGAACAGCCTAGGTTATCTAGGTTTAAACTGGAAGGAGTATCTAAAGGAGAAGCGGATAATCTTCGGGAAGAAATTAACCTATACAGGGAGAGAATTGTAACCAACAATTTAATCGTTTCCACCAAATCAAAAATTAGAAGATACTTTGTGGACAAAGGTTACTATCATTCCTCTGTAGATATTATCCAAAAGAATGACACCCTGTTTCCAAATCATCAAATGATGATTATTAACATTGAAAAAAATGAAAAGGTAAAGATTGAGGATATCGTATTTCACGGTAATACTGAATACACTGATATAAAATTGGAGCGTGCATTTAAAGAAACAAAAGAAAAGAGTAGAATAAGACCTTTAGAAAATATTGATGCGTTTGTGGTTGACTTAGTGAAAACTATATGGAGGCAAGAGAGCGATACAATCCTTCCAATGGTTGTTAGCCATTTTACAGAGAAGGTAAAACCCAGAATTTTTAAAAAATCTAAATTTATCCGCTCCACATATGAAAGTGATAAGTTATTACTGATTCAAAAGTATAAGGAAGCTGGGTTTAGAGACATTAAGGTCGTAACCGATACAATTACTTCTTTAGGAAGTAAAGATTTACAAGTTGACGTATATATTGAAGAGGGTTCTCAATATTTCTTTAGGGAAATTAAATGGTTAGGTAATGAAAAGTATACTACAGAGGTTCTAAATAAAATTTTAGGTATTCAACGGGGGGATATTTATAACACCTCTTTATTGGATCAACGTCTTTTTATGAATCCAGCGGGTTTAGATGTGAGTTCTAAATACATGGATGATGGGTATTTGTTTTTCCAAGTTACGCCAACTGAAGTAAGTGTGGTGTCTGATTCAATTGATATAGAAATCAAAATTTACGAAGGAGCACAAGCAAGGATTAATAAAATTTTTATTACTGGAAATACTAAAACTAGTGAGCACGTAATTAGAAGAGAAATTAGAACTAAACCTGGCGATTTATTTAGTCGTTCAGATATTATGAGAACGCAGCGTGAACTCTCTATTTTAGGATTTTTGGATCCCGCACAAATGAATGTAATTCCTAAGCCAAATCCAGTAGATGGAACGGTGGACATTGAATATGTAGTGGGTGAAAAACCTTCGGATCAAATTGAGCTTTCTGGTGGTTACGGTGGTTACTCTCTAATTGGAACTTTAGGATTAACGTTTAATAATTTCTCCACTAAAAACATATTTAATAAGAAAGCTTGGACACCGCTTCCTTCTGGTGATGGGCAAAGAATTAGTTTACGTGGACAAACTAGTGGTCCAATTTATAATTCTATTAACTTTTCTTTTACAGAGCCTTGGCTAGGAGGAAAAAAACCAAACTCGTTTACATTCTCCACGTATTATACCCATCAAGCGCAAGGGTCAAAAACGGCTATTAATGCTGAAACTGGTTCTGTGGTTGATAATCCATTTTATCAATCCATGGGTAGTTACACAATCTCTGTTGGATTAGGTAAAAGGCTAAAATGGCCTGATGATCATTTCCAGTATTATCAAGCAATTACATACCAATATTATGATGTAAATAATTGGCCCGCTTTCCAAGGTTTTTCTAAAGGATATGCAAATAATATCTTTTATAAAGGAGTGTTGACTAGAAGTTCTTTGGATGATTTGAACTTCCCTAAGTCGGGTTCTAAAATTACTTTATCAGGTCAATTTACGCCTCCATACTCTTATTTCAATAACAAGGACTATACAACTTTAAGTACTGAAGAGAAGTTCAAGTTTGTGGAATACAATAAATGGAAATTCACTGCTGCCTGGTATAATAACTTCATTGGTAAATTTGTAATGTATGCCAAAGTTGGATTTGGAGGTCTATTCTCTTATACCCCTGAAGTGGGAACTGCACCATTTGAAAGATTCTATTTGGGTGGCTCTGGCTTATCGGGATTTCAATTGGATGCTAGAGAGGTTATTGCTTTAAGAGGATATGATGACTTGTCTCTCTCTCCTTCTACTGGAGCTCCATTTGTAACAAAGTACACGGCAGAAATTAGGTATCCGTTTTCTACGAATCCTAGTGCTATGGTATACGGTTTAGTATTTGCGGAAATGGGAAATACGTTTAGCGATGTTTCTACGTTTAGCCCTTTTAATAATTACAGGTCTGCTGGAGTTGGAGTAAAAGTATTTTTACCGATGTTTGGGTTACTTGGCTTAGATTGGGGATATCGTTTAGATGATATTCCTGGTAGAGCGGGAATGCAAAGATCACAGGTACATTTTTCTATTGGGGCCAACCTAGGAGAACTTTAAAACTTATCGTTATGTTAAAAAACATTCTGTTTGTAGTATTTGTGTTTGCGGCACCCTCTTTGTTTGGTCAGCGGTATGCATATGTAGATTCTAAGTACATCTTAGAAAATATGGATGAATATAAGGAAGCTCAAATTGAGTTAGACGCGATGAGTAAACGATGGCAAGAAACCATTGAAGCAAAAATGGTGGAGCTTGAAAGAATGAAAAGAGCTTTTGATGCGGAGAAAATATTGTTGACTAAGGATTTGCAAAATCAACGAGAAGAAGAAATTAAAGCAAAACAAAAAGAGATTAGAGATTACCAACGCGCTAAATTTGGAGTGAATGGAGAGTTGTTTAAAAAACGTCAAGAATTAATTCAGCCGTTGCAAGATGATATCTTTAATGCCATTAAAGAATTAGCAAAAGAGAGGAGTTACGCATTAGTATTTGATAAGGGAACCAACACAAACATTTTGTTTTCGGACCCAAAGTATGATAAAAGTGATGTGATACTCAAAAAATTAGGATATTCAGCTAGCGATAAATAATATTGTAGGCAACACAATTTAAATAAGTAACAGAAAAACAAAAAATACGAGTGATGAAGAAAATTTTATTAATAATTGCAGTAATATTAAGTGTTTCAAGTATTTCAGTTGGTCAAGGCACCTCTAAAATTGGACATATTAACTCTCAAGAGCTAATGCAGTTAATGCCAGAAAGTCAAACAATTCGTACCGAGTTAGAGTCTTATGCTAAACAATTAGAGACTCAGATGATGGCAATGAATACAGAGTACAAATCAAAAGTGAACGATTACCAAATGAATGAAGCTACTTGGTCAGCTTTAATAAAGGATTCGAAAGCTAAAGAAATAAATGATTTGGAAAGAAGAATTCAGGATTTTCAACAATCTGCACAGCAAGATTTATCTGCTAAAGAGCAAAGTTTAATTGAGCCAGTGATTAAAAAAGCACAGGATGCAATTGATACTGTGGCTAAAGCAAACGGATACACTTATGTATTTGATACTAGTGTTGGTGCGGTGTTGGTTTACCCCGATGGAGACAACATGTTAAGCTTAGTGAAGAAGCATTTAGGAATTCAATAATATTTAAAGCATCCGTTAGTAACGGATGCTTTTTTTTATGGCTAATAATGGATCAATTGGTTTTTTTGATAGTGGAGTCGGAGGACTTACTATTTGGAATGAGTTGTTGAAAATATTGCCAAATGAAAACACCCTTTATATTGCCGATAGTATCAACGCTCCGTATGGAGTGAAGTCTATTGAGGAAGTTCAAAGATTGAGCTTTATTAATACCCAAAGGTTAATTGATTTAGGGGCCAAAATAATTGTAGTAGCGTGTAATACAGCTACCACACAGGCAATAAGTAATTTGCGTAATCATTTTGACGTGCCATTTATTGGTATCGAACCAGCGATTAAACCTGCCGCATTGAAATCTATATCTAACGTAATTGGTGTTTTAGCTACAAATGGGACACTTGAAAGTGATTTGTTTAAAAAAGCAAAGAGCATTTACTCTAATGATGTAGAAGTGATATCTCAAGTAGGAGAAGGTCTTGTTGATGCCATTGAAAGAGGTAAATTAGACTCTGAAGAATTAAGGGAAATCTTATCCCGTCATTTATGTGAGTTGACCTCATACCCTATTGATTATTTAGTTTTAGGATGTACGCATTACCCATTATTAAAACCAATGATAAAGGATATTATTGGTGATGGTATTACTATTGTTGACTCGGGACTAGCCGTTGCAAATCAAACAAAAAAAGTGCTTTCCGAAAAGCAATTATTGACATCGTCCAGTGCCATAGGTAAACATGTTATTTACGCCACTAACGATGTAGAAATAGTAAAATCTATTATTGATAAAATGACTAAGGATAGAAAAAGTAATGTGAGTTACTCTTCCTTATACCAATCGGAATAGAATAAGTAATTGTTGGCAATTCGTTCAATTTGACCTTTTAATAACTCTTCACTTAAGTCTTTGACTTTCTTAGCCGGAACTCCTGCCCAAACAGCCCCAGATTCTATATGGGTACCTTGTAATACAACAGCTCCTGCTGCAATAATTACATTGCTCTCAATGATTACACCGTCCATTACAATAGCTCCCATTCCAACTAATACATTAGATTTAATTTCGCACCCATGAATTAGCGTGTTGTGACCAATAGATACATTATCTCCAATATTTGTAGGATGTTTTTGATACGTACAATGAACCACAGCGCCATCTTGAATATTTACTCTATTTCCTATTCTAATGGCGTTTACATCTCCTCTAATCACAGCGTTAAACCAAATGCTACAATCATTTCCCGTAATAACATCACCAATTATGGTTGCGTTTTCTGAAAGGTAAATGTTATCCCCAAATTCTGGTGTCTTTCCCAGTAGTGTTTTGATTAAAGCCATCTTTATTGTTTATTTACAAATGTAAATTATTCTATAAACCTGTTAATTTTTCATTGTCCGATTAATTTGTGAATAGGGCAACGATTATTAAGCTAGTTTTGTAATCTTAAAAATAAAAAAAATGAAAGTACCAGTTACGATATACGCAGAAATGACGCCTAATCCAAAGGCAATGAAATTTGTGGCCAACATAGCAATTATTTCAGACGGGGAAGCTTACGAGTTTTTGACCGCTGAGGATACTAGCCAATCTCCATTAGCTAAAGTTCTTTTTACCTTTCCATTTGTGAAAATGGTAATGCTTTCGCAAAACTTTGTGACATTAACTATAATTGACAATTTGGAGTGGAATGATGTAGTTTTGGAGGTAAGAGATTACTTGACAAATTACCTTCAGGCAGGTCATCCTATTATTGATGAAAATATCAAAGTAGAAAAAGTTGCTCCAATTGCGGAAGAAAAAGAGTTTACAGCCTTACCAAAGCCAGGGGAAATTCGTGATATTGATAAGAAGATTGCACATATTTTAAAGGAGTATGTAAGTCCTGCTATTGAAAATGATGGAGGAGCAATCAGTTTTGAATCTTTTGAAGATGGGGAGTTGAAAGTGAAACTTAGTGGCGCTTGTAACGGTTGTCCATCATCTACCCAAACATTACAACATGGAATTAAAAATATTTTCGAAAAATTATTACCTCAAGTTACCACGGTTACTTCAATCTAAGAAGTCTTTAATCAATCTTGGTTTATTCTTGATTGTAGTCTTGGTATCATCATGTTCGGCTAAGGAAGACAATCCTATTTTAGAGCGGCCAAAGAATTTGGAGATTGAGGTGAATGAGTTCCATGAGAATGGTAAGCCCAAATCACAAGAGCTTTATTATTTGATGAATGGAGTCAAGACCATTTATGGCTATGAGGAGCTTTATCCTAGTGGGGAAAAGAAAATAACGGGATTATATAATGAGGCTCATAAACGTGATGGTTTATGGAAGTCTTTTTATGAAACGGGAACACCGTGGAGTACCGGAGGATATTCATCAGGAATAGAAAATGGTGAAAAGAAGGTTTGGTATCCTAATGGTGAATTGCGGTACGAAGGTGAAATGAAAGAAGGGAAACCCTCAGGTCGCTGGATTTTCTGGGACGAAAAAGGAGTTAAAACCACGAAAGTATACGAATAAAAAAGGCCTGCTCCCCAGCAGGCCTTTTAATATGAGTAGTTATTTTGTAACTACTGCACTACCACCACTCTACGTGTGTCTTTGTGAGAGGTATAGAAAATATCTACCCCGCGAGTACGGTATTGATAGTGCAAATACTACATTTTTCTTTGTAGCTAAATTCTCCAGTTATCAGAATAACCTTTGAACCGTAAAGTGGATAGTGTAACTTTTAGTAAGTGTGTATCAATTACAGTGCAATGTTACGTCATTTAATTAATTCAGCAAAGAGTAAATTCTGTGTATTTAGTTAAAGTCGACTGAATCAACTGTTTTTTAAAATGATTGAATCAATAGTGTAAGTGAACTAAAGAATTTAGGACGGAATATGAATTGGACTGGAAATTTTATTAAAACTCGTAGTCAATTGCTACTTTTGAATAAGTGATAAAAAAGGAAACCATAGATCAAATTTTTGATGCGTCTCAGATTGAGGAGGTCATTGGTGAGTTCGTGAATTTGAAACGATCTGGATCTAGTTATAAAGGCTTAAGTCCTTTTTCAGAAGAGAGTACCCCATCATTCATGGTTTCTCCTTCTAAGCAAATATTTAAAGATTTCAGTTCGGGTAAAGGAGGAAGTGTCGTTACTTTTTTGATGGAGCACGAGCAAATGTCTTACCCCGAGGCTCTTCGTTTCTTAGCTGAAAAGTATAATATAGCGATTGAAGAAACAGAATCTACTCCTGAGCAAGATGAAGCCAGAAGTCATCGAGAGAGTCTATATATAGTTACAGAATGGGCGCAGAAATACTTTATTGATAACCTTTTAAATACAGATGAAGGTAAAGCCATTGGGTTAAGCTATTTCATTGAACGTGGGTTTACTAAGGAGGTCATTGAAACCTTCCAACTTGGGTACGCGATTGATAGATTTGATGCAACTGCACCTATGGCTAAAGAGAAGGGCTATAACCTTGATTATTTGGTTGAGCTTGGCTTGTTAAAGAATAAAGGTAAAGGACATTACGATGGTTTCAAAGGCCGAGTAATGTTTCCAATCCATAACCTTTCAGGAAGGGCAATTGGTTTTGGGGGAAGAACCCTAAAAACGGATAAAAAGATTCCGAAATACCTGAACTCACCAGAATGCGATATTTACCATAAGAGTAAAATCGTTTACGGTATTTATCAAGCTAAAAAGTACATTGTAAAACAGGATGTGTGTTTTTTGGTGGAGGGATATACGGATGTAATATCCATGTATCAAGCTGGGGTGAAAAATGTGGTTGCTTCTTCGGGGACAGCATTAACAAGTGATCAAGTAAGGTTAATAGGAAGGTATACAAAGAATATTACCATTTTATATGATGCGGATCCAGCGGGAATAAAAGCGTCCTTTAGAGGGATTGATTTAATCTTAGCAGAAGGGTTAAATGTAAAAGCAGCATTACTTCCGGAGGGAGAAGATCCTGACTCTTTTTCTAAGGCGCGTAAAATTGATGAAATTCAAGCTTATTTTGAAACCGAGGTTCAAGATTTTATACTTTTTAAAACAAAGCTACTAGCAGAAGAAACAGCTGGTGACCCAATTAAGAAAGCGGGTCTTATTCGTAATATTATTGAGTCTGTTGCTTTAATTCCAGATAGTATCACTAGATCTGTGTATACTAAAGAGTGTAGTACTTTACTGGATGTTCCAGAAAAAGCGCTGATTTCGGAGCTAAATAAAATTAGACTTAAGAAACATAAAGATACTAGTCGAAAAGAAGCAGTTCAGCGAGAAGCTGCGTATGATGAACCCCCACCAGAGTTCTTTGATCCTTCATTTAAGCCAGTAGAAAAGAAAAGTGAAAGTGGTACTTTCCATCAAGAAAAAGATATTCTTCGCTTAATGCTAAATTATGGGTTAAGAGAAATTGATGTGGACTCATTAGATGAGGAGGATAATGAGATTTCTATAAAAATGAAATTGGCGGATTTTGTCGCGGAAGAAATTCAGGAAGATGAATTGATCTTTGAAAGTAAACTTTTTCAGGAAGTGTTTGTTTTATACCTGTCCCAAGTAAAGCAAAACGAATCAAAGGATCCGGTAACCTTTTTCTCTAGTATGGAGAATACGGAAATGAGAGAAATGGTTATTGATCTGGTGGCAGAGAAACATGTTCTTCATAAATGGGAAAGTCAAAATATTGAGGTTCATACCGAACAGGATAAAATATTCAGAGCAGTTAGAGATGCGCTTTATGCCTTTAAAGCGAGAAAAATTAACATTATTATTCAAGAAAAGCGTTTGGAACTAAAGAAGATTCAAGACGCAAAAGGCGATATGATGCCAATACTTGTTGAGATTCAAGATTTAGGCGAAATTAAGCGTCAGTTGCTCTCTGAGCAGGGTATAACCATATTTTAGAAGCACTTGCTTGTTCTTAATCCTTTCACTATATTTATCAAAATTTAACGATTATTTAGATTTGAACCAACCATTTGGTTTCTTATTGCGTTTTAATGAATGTATTCTTGTTTGTACAAACCGAATACATTCAATAATTTAACTAAATGTTGGTAGAGAAATCGTTATTATTAGATTGCCAGAACAATAAGCGTAGAGCTCAGTTTGAGCTTTATCATAAGTGTTATGGTATTTTAATGAGCATTTGTTTACGGTACCAAAGAAATAGCGGAGACGCAGAGGAGCTTTTAAATATGGGGTTCCTGAAAATTGTTACAAAGCTAGATAAATACAATTCTGAGGTTCCATTTGAGGCTTGGATCAGAAGAATAATGATAAATACAATAATTGACGAGTATAGAAAGAATAAAAAATCTAAAGCCGTTATTGAGTATACTGACTTTAATGGAGTGCATGAAGCTAGATCGGTGTCGTTAAATGAGGCTGATTTGAAGTTTGAAGCAGAAGAGTTAGAAAATATGATACGATTATTGCCTCCTGTTTCGCAAAAAGTGTTTAATATGCACGTATTAGATGGATATAGTCACAAAGAAATAGCAGAGAAAATGGAAATTAGTGTTGGAACTTCAAAATGGCATGTTTCTAACGCTAGAAAAATATTACGAGGAATGCTTGAAAAAGCAAAATCGAATACCAATTATTACACAACCGCATGAGTGACGAAAGTTTAGATAACTTATTTAAGAAAGGGCTTTCCGGAAGAGAAGTCAATTTCAATATGGCGGCCTGGAGGAATATGGAGCAAATGCTTCCGCCTGAGCCAAAGGCAGCCGCATTTGAATTTGGTGCAGTGGCATCCATTATAGGGGTTTTATTTGTGTTAACTGCTTCTGTATTTGTATGGAATATTTCAGATGATTCTGATTTTGCTGAATACTCAAAAGAATTCAATGAGAGTTCAGTAGGATCTAGCTCAGATAGAAACTGGGTAAATCAAGAATCAGAAGTTTTGTTGGATGCGAATCCAGCGGTAAATTCAACGCAAGGAAATGTACTTGGGGCAAAAGAAATAGGGGCGGAAAAAATCACGCAATTAGTAAACAAAGTTGAGACTCAAATTAATTCTACTCCAACTGATAATGTAACTAGCTCTCAGAATGCAGCTAATGGTATTGTAGCTTTTAAAGCTAATACTTCTAGTACTTCAAATAGTTCTACTACAACATCAAGTAATTCAATTAATACGCAATCTGCATTTTTTAAAGGCTCAAATTCTTTGGCTTCCAGTAAAGGGAATAGAGCGTATGAGATGGAAGAAGAAGTTAGCTTAAGAAGTAATGCGTTTACAGAAATTTCTGGATTAAATGAATTTAGTTCTTTGACCCTTTTGGATGAAGAAGATGACAATACCTTATTTGCTAATGTTAGTGAAGGTAAATTGCCAACAGCAGATAAAAATACGCTAGGTGTAATTGGAGGTCTTAACTTGAATAAAAGTTTAACGGAAAATCCTTCTGGAGGCATTGCAGGATGTGAGTTTTTTGGAATTACCTATGAACGATTCTTAAATGGCGGATTAAGTATTAAGTCTAACTTATTGTATTCTGCCAGAAATGAAGTGAATGCGATTAAGCTTTACGATAAGAAAGTATATGGTTTTGGTAGCAAAACACAACAAACCAAAGTAGAATCACAAAGATTAGCGTATTTAGAATTACCGGTAATGATAAATTATAGTCTAGGAAATCATAATTTCATGACCGGAGCTAGTCTTTCCTATTTAATTAGTGGTTTACATGAGGTTTCTACCGAGTATACTTCTCCAACAGAAACAACCTATGAAAACGATATGCAATGGGGCTATACCAATGGCTTTAAATCGTATGATGTAGCTTTAGTTGCCGGATATGAATACAATGTAAATCCTAAATTAAACTTGGGTTTACGTTTAAATTATGGCTTGTTAGACGTTACGGATAATACCTATTTTGGGGTAGATTCGTTTGATAATAATGTGCAATTTAGAGTTTACCTTACTTACTCTCCGTTTCAGTTTTAAGTCTGAAAATTAACAGCTTATGCTGTATATTTGTAATGAAATTTCAACCTTGTGAAGAAGTTATTGATATGTTTATCAGTGTTTACACTATTTCTATCCGCCTGTGATACACAGCTGCCGGAAGAGGAAAAGTCGTACGCTATATTTTATATTGATGGAGAACTAGAAGGAGACCCAATTAACCTTCGAGCTGGTGATGATAAGCTTTTTATGTATTCTAGTTTCCTGGATGATACCCTTGATATTCGTTCATTTGTGGGTAAAGTAGGTCAGCTTAATTGTGTTAATTCTTCGGATTGCCCGGGTTCTATTGAGATTTCATTTCGGGAGCGTGAAAAAGAAAATGGGGTTCGATTGGGTATTGATAGAAATATTAAAATCTCATCGTATGATTTTAGAGGACCTCCCAAATATTTATTTAAAAGCTTCAAAGCCACTTTTATTTCTAAATCAATGCCTGCTGGATTGGCGCATACGTGGGACTTTGGTGATGGTGTAATCAGTTATGATGATAACCCGGTGCATTATTATTTAGATGAAAACGATTCAATCGTTAATCCGCAACTAACCGTGCAATCAGGAAGTGGGTGTAGTAATTTTATTTCCTATCCGGTACATTTCGATGCGGATTGCATCGTAGATTTCACGCCTTCTTTTTTAAACGGTCGCTTATCTTGGTCATCGTTTCCTAAGTTTGGTAGATCAGAGTTATGGGATTTAACCAACGGCTATATGCCTTTAGGAGCAGGAAATTTACCTCCTACCGATTCTGTTTTTACTGCCTGTGTGGAATCTACTGATACCATTACTGGATGTGTTTCTTATAAGTGTAAAAACATAGTTCTTGATACTGTGGCAGTGGGTTGTGTGGCCAATTTTGATATGGTTAAGGAAACGATTGTAACAAAAGATGTAAGAGATTATTTTGAAGTAACCGTAAAATGGCAAAACGAGGATGGGAAATCATATGGTAGTCATAAGTTTGAACAACCCACAGATAGCCAATTTGAAATTACGGAGGTAGAGGATTTTATAAATGACTCCAATGGAAACCCAACTAAAAAAGTAACGATTGCATTTACCGTTAGACTTTACGGTGATAATGAATCTGATTATGTGAATTTCCAAAGTAGCAAAAGTGTAATTGCTATCTCTTATCGCTAAACTTGATATCCTTAACCATTAGCTGAAGAGTTTCTGTGTTTCTCCAATAATTTATATCAATACTATAGGCAATATCTATAGGGGCGCCTGAAATTATTTCATCTGCGAAATGTCCAAAATTGAAGGCAATTCCCTGAATAATGATATTCGAATTTTGGGGTTTTAACTCTAGTTTTAAATGCAACCCATCAGCACCAACAATTCTCGATTTTCCAGTAGTTATTAGATTTCTTGACACAAATGTTGGGGTCATGTTCTGCGGGCCGAATGGTTCAAGTTTATCTATGAATTGTTTAAGTTGCTTAGTAATAGCTTCAATATTAATTTCGGCATCATACTTAATGGCTGGTATAAACCGCTCCACGCCCATTTGCATAGTAACCACCTCCTCAAATTTATTAATGAATGATTGTAACTGTGATTCATGTAACGTTAAGCCAGCCGCATATTTATGACCACCAAACTGGATCATTTCATCTGCGCAAGCTTCTAACGCCTGGTAAACATCAAACCCTTTTACGCTTCGTACAGAGCCTCCAATAATGTCATCTTTAGATTTGGTAAGGATTACTGTAGGTCGGTAATACTTTTCAATAACGCGTGAAGCCACAATTCCAATTACTCCTTTGTGCCAGTCGGGTTTATATAATACGGTAGAGTTTTTTTGCTGAAGAGAAGGATTGCCTTTTAATACTTCAAGTGCTTCTTCTGTAATTCGTTTATCTTCTTCTTTTCTTTGCGTGTTGTTTTGATTTATAGATTCTGCAAAGCTTGTAATTTCCGTTGCAGAGGTGGCTAAAAGTAAATCTACGGCTTCCTTACCCGATGAGATCCTTCCTGCCGCATTAATTTTGGGGCCAGCTTGAAATACTAAGTCTGAAATGGTGTAGCGTTTATTGGGTTCCTTTTCACCAAAAAGAGCCGTAATACTTGGTCTTGGAGCGTTGTTTATGAGATGTAATCCTTGCGAGGCTAGAACTCTGTTTTCTCCAGTTACTGGAACAATATCACACGCAATACTAATAGCGACAAGGTCAACCAGTTTGTTTAATGGTTCAGAACTCAATGCTAGTCTTTGACTTATTGCTTGACATAACTTGAATCCGATTCCACATCCGGCTAATTCTTTGTATGGATATTTACACTCTTTTTGTTTTGGGTCTAAAACCGCCACCGCATTCGGTACTTTGTCTCCTGGAGTATGGTGGTCACAAATAATGAAATCAACGCTTAATGTATTGGCGTAATCTATTTTGTCAATAGCTTTTATGCCGCAATCTAATGCTATGATTAGTGAAGCGCCTTCCTTTTTTGCGGTATCAATTCCTTGAATTGAAATCCCGTAACCTTCGTTATACCGGTCCGGAATGTAATAGATTAAATTCTTGGTTATGGATTGAAGAAAAGATACCATTAAAGCCACAGAGGTTGTTCCGTCAACATCGTAGTCACCGAAAACCATTATTTTCTCGTTGTTATCAATGGCTGAAACAATTCGATTAACGGCCTTATCCATATCTAACATCAAGTACGGGTCATGTAACTTTTCGTTAGTGAAGTTGTTAAACTCCTTGGCTTCTTTTATAGATTGTATTCCACGTTGCAGTAGCAATTTTGCTAGAATTAAATAAGCGTCATTATTTTCTGACTTGGAAAAGGCGGAAAGTTCTGAAAACAACTTTTGAAGTTGCGACTCGGTATAGTTGGGTTCAAGTATCCATTGTTTATTCATAGTAATTCAAATATACCGAATCAAGGAGGTATTCTTTGGTTTAAGCCTTGTTTTTTTATTCGATTCGTTAATGTGAATTTCTTATCCCGTATTTTAGAAAATGATTTATAAAATGTTGTAAAATTACCCCATGTTATATTTACAAGTATTGGTTATTCTAGGACTGCCATTAGCATTAATGCAGCTGGAGAAAAAATGGAGTTGGTTTAAGTCCATTGTGATGTCATATATTGTTGGAATTGCAATAGGAAATATTTTCACAGAGGCATTCGATGTAAGCTTAGTAACAGAAATTACTGGTGTGAGTATTATTTTGGCCATTCCACTAATGCTATTTCCTACAAGTATCCAAAATGTATTGAAACAACCAAAAACACTATTGTTGGCTTATGGTTTAGCCGTAATTGCAACGACTATTTCCGTAGGTATTGGGTACTGGATGTTTAAAGATTCCCTAGCTAATATAGCCGTAATATCTGGAATGGTGGAAGGAGTGTATACGGGAGGGACTGTAAATTTAAATGCTATAGGAATTGCGTTTGACGTTCCTAAAGAGTTGGTAGTATTAATGAATGGGTTTGATTGGTCGTTTAGTGGATTGTATTTGCTTTTAGTTCTTACTGTCTTGCCTAAACTACTCGGATATATTCTTCCCAAATCAAAAACGCCACCAAATCTAGAAGCTACATTTCATACGGATGAGTTTTCGGAATTAGAAACTAAAGAAAAAACAATTTCTATACTTAAGGGCGTTGGTTTGTCTGTGGCTTTATTAGGTGTTATGGCTGGTGTATCATTTTTGATTTATGGCGAGTTGAATGAACTCGTTCTCATTTTTGGAGTGACGGGTTTAGCCTTGGTGTTATCCAATGTAAATAGAGTGCAAAGCCTAAAAGGGAATATGATTGCATCAGATTACTTAATGCTAATTTTTGGTTTTACACTCGGTTTGCAAGCAAATGTGTCGGAAGTTCTTTCGGATAGGAGTGAACTATTTAGTTATTTCCTACTAACGTACTCTTTGATGTTAGTCATTCATTTACTTCTTGCCAAACTGTTTAAAGTAGATGTTCACTCATTTATCATTAGTTCAACTGCGGCCGTTTTTGGACCTCCGTTTATTGGGCCTGTGGCGGAGTCTTTAGGAAACAGAAGTTTAATCTCTTCGGGGATAATTATCTCTTTAATTGGGAATGCGGTTGGAACCTATTTAGGGATTGTCATCGTGAAGATATTGTTGGGTTAAAATATAAGCATAAAAAAAGGGAGTCATCGCCTAAGCTAAATAACTCCCCCCACTAACCACCTACTGCTGCAAATGTAAATAAATTTTTAGTTAAACAAAGAGAAACGTTAGTTAAAATATATTCATATATAGTTTAGGCAATACGTTGAAACTCAAATAGTAATGCAATTGACGTAAGGGAATGAAAAAAAGACGGTTTTCTTATTTGTTTAAAATTTCAGTTTGAATTTTTATTGACTCATCATGCAGCAATTGTAAAAATTTATCTACAAATGGAGAGCTTAACCCTTTAGATAAGGCAAATGGTTGTCTGGTAGCTAAAATCTCTTTCCAGCGATCTATTTGAAAAACCGTAACATCATTTTCTTTCTTGTATTTTCCAATAGAGCTAGTAATTTCCATTCTATCCGCAATAAGCGCTAACATTTGATTATCAATCTGATCAATGTTACTTCTTAACTCTTCCAGTTTGATGTTATAGTCTTCTGATTCAGATATCGATGATCTAACGCGGAGCTGGTCAAGTAGCTCAATAAAGTTTTTAGGTGTAAGTTGTTGTTTCGCATCACTTAAAGCCACGTCAGGGTTTATATGGGTCTCCACCATAAGTCCATCCATATCCAAGTCTAATGCTTTTTGCGAAACTTTTTGCAGGTGCTCTCTACTACCAGAAATATGACTAGGGTCGTTAATTATTGGAAGCGTTGGGAATAGCGTTTTTAATTTTAATGGAATTTCCCATAAAGGAGCATTTCGATACTGTTGATGAAAAGTAGAAAACCCTCTGTGAATGGCTGATAATTTAGTAATTCCTGCTCTGTTGATTCTTTCTAAAGCACCAATCCATAAATTTAAATCCGGATTGATTGGGTTTTTAACCATAACTGGGATATCTACTCCGGCTAATGAATCTGCAATAGCTTGCACAGAAAATGGGTTGGTTGAGGTTCTTGCACCCACCCATAAAATATCAACGCCCGCTTTTAAAGCTTGTTCAACATGTTCAGTGGTAGCTACTTCAGTCGCGGTTTGTAAATTGATTTCTTTTCCCGCGTCAACTAACCAGTTTAAAGCTTCTTGACCAATACCTTCAAAGGCATTAGGTCGCGTTCTAGGTTTCCAAATACCTGCACGCAAAATATTAATTTTACTTGAATTTGCTAATTCTATGGCTGTTTGCAGAACTTGTTCAGGACTTTCTGCGCTACAAGGACCACTAATTATGATTGGTCCATTTTGATTTGGTAGCCAATCGCTAATTTCACTAATGTTGAGCTTTGGTGTCATGAAGCAAAAATACTATGAATTAATTCATGATTTTTTTTAGGTGTTGATTTTTAGTAATAAATTATGTTATCCTAGTATCTATAAAACTATCCCATAATAAAAATGGATTAGGCTTACCAAGAGATAGCCAATTTACCTATCGTACCACGGTTTTCAAGTAAATTGTGTGCATTACTCAACTCTTCAATAGAGCCGCTAAAAGCTATTTTTGGTAGGTAGGTTCCATCTAAATACCCTGAAATGGATTGCTTTAGAAGCGCGTTAATTATTTGAGGGTTCTGGTCGGCAATGTGTAGCATATTAACTCCAATCACTCCGTTACTTTTTATTAAAAAATCAAGCGGGCTTAAAATCCCGAATTGCGCGGCAAGTTGCAGTTTGTCTATTAAGGTTCCTTTTTTCTTACTGAATGCAGAAACACCAAACATGATCATTCTGCCACCTACAGCCAATAATTGTCTGTTTAGTTTAAAGTTCTTTCCACCAATAGGGTCAAAAATGGCATTTATTGGCTTTGTGCCAAACTTACTTTCCAATTCCGTAACAAAATTGTGGCTGTGATAATTTATGGCATAATCTACCCCTAAAGATTTTAAATAATCGATTTTTGTATCGCTACCTGCAGTAACGACTACTTCGCATCCAACGTGTTTGGCGTATTGAATAAGACCATGTCCAACCCCACCAGCTCCAGCGTGAATTAAAACGCGTTCAAAAGGTTTAATGTTCGCCATCCAATCCGCAGCGTATAGGGCAGTACAGTATTGCGTTGCGAGGGCAGTAGCTATATCATTTGGAATTTCTTCTGGTAAAACAGCCACGGTCTCTTTATGCGCTACACAATACTCTGCATAAGCTCCAAATCGAGTAAAAGCTAAAACTCGATCGCCTATTTTTAGATTGGTGACTTCTTTTCCTATTCCAGTAACAGTGCCAACAGCTTCGTAACCTAATATGCTTGGTAGAGGGGGGGCAGGGGCATAAATTCCGTTTCGAGCCATAACATCTGCGTAGTTTAACCCAAAAGTTTCCACTTTTATCAAAACTTCGTGATTTTTTACTTTTGGAATATCCGTATCCCGAACCTCAAAAGCATGGCTTGAACTACCTGTTTGTACTAAAAATGCTGCCTTCATCTTACTTTATTTTGGGCAAATCTATATTATTAACAAGTATTAAACTTTAGATTGTACTTAAGTAAGTAGGGTTTCAATAATAAATGTTATTCTTGTCGAGTAATTGCCTTTACTTACGTAGGTGATTTATTTTATTAGATTTGAATATTATTTGAGCTGGAAACAGTTCATTTTTATAATACTATACGTTATGGATTTTGACACACAAGGACATAGAGGGTTTACTGGTAATTTCCCAGAAAACTCAATTCCTGGATTTATTGCTGCAATTGATACTGGAATTATGACTCTTGAAATGGATGTTGTAATGTCGAAAGACGGGAATGTAATTGTTTCGCATGATTTAGTAATGCTGAAAAGTCTTTGTTTAGCTCCAACAGGTAAGCCTTTAAAAGATGACTCTAAGAAATTGTATAATTTACGTTATGCAAATATTGTGGAGTACGATTGTGGCTCACTAGGTAATGAAAGGTTTCCTAAGCAAAAGAAAATGAAAACCCATAAACCTTTGTTGTCTGAGGTTATCAATGCTACGGATGATCATACCGCTAAAAACAATCTACCAGAAATGAGATTTAATATTGAAATTAAATCTTCCGCTGCTGGTGATGGTGTTTTACATCCAAAACCTTCTGTTTACGCAGAAGCGGTGTTAGATATTATTAAGTTATATGATGCAGAAGAAAGATGTACTATTCAATCTTTTGACTTAAGAATTTTAAAATACTTGGAACGTACAGAATGTGAAGTGCCTTTGGCTCTTTTAGTGGATAACGATTTAGGTGTAGAGAAAAATGTGGACTTATTAGGTTTTGATCCTGACGTGTATAGCTGTGATTATAAGCTTTTATCGGAAAGTGAAATGCAAGTTGCAGGGAGCTTAGGTTTAGATGTTGTGCCTTGGACTGTTAATGATAAAGCAGACATGGAGCGATTAATTGATTGGGGAGTAGATGGATTAATTTCTGATTTTCCAGACCTGTTGATGAAAGTGGCAAAAGCAAAAGGAGTAGCATAATAATTGATTAAAGATGAAAGTTTATACTAAAACGGGCGATAAAGGAAAAACCTCACTGTTTGGTGGAAAACGCGTTCTAAAAAACGATTTGCAAATTGAATCTTACGGGAACGTGGATGAATTAAATTCTTGGATTGGTCTGTTACGTGATTATTCTCCCAGTTCAGAGGAGAAATTATTCTTAACTGAAATTCAAGAGATTCTTTTTACCGTAGGTTCCTATCTCGCAACTGATCCAGTTAAAAAAGCAAAACTTAAATTACCCGCATTAAACGAGGCTTTTATTACCAAGTTAGAATCTGAAATGGATGCGATGGATGAGGGTTTACCAGAGATGAAATTCTTTGTTTTACCCGGAGGTCATGTAGCGGTTTCTAATTGTCATATTGCTAGAACGGTTTGCCGTAGAGCAGAAAGAAGCATCGTAGCATTAGATTCAGAAGATTCAGATATTGATTTTGTTAAAAGATACGTGAATAGATTAAGTGATTATTTATTTGTTTTGTCGCGTAAATGGGCAATTGATTTTGAGGCGGAGGAAATACCCTGGAAACCTCAGAAATAATGGTTTTTAAAACTACCCTTCAGCTATTTAAAACTTATATTGTCTATGTCGGATAAAAATATACTTTTGCCGTTCCTAAAAGTATAGGAAATTTAAAATTAAAACGATGTATTGGACACTTGAATTAGCTTCAAATTTAGAAGATGCGCCTTGGCCAGCAACTAAGGATGAACTAGTGGATTTTGCTTTAAGAACTGGAGCTCCTTTGGAGGTTGTAGAGAATCTTCAAGAAATTGAAGATGAAGGCGAGGTTTATGAAACCATCGAAGATATTTGGCCAGATTATCCCACTAAGGAAGACTTCTTCTTTAATGAAGATGAATACTAAAAAAAAATAAATTTTACGCCTCGTTTTTAACGAGGCTTTTTTTTGCGCTGTATTTTGGTAAAATATTTCAGGGTTATAAATAGCCGAATAAACCATTAATGAAAAGATGCTTTAGATGGTTTGAGTAAATCATTAAACCTAGATGCTTTAAATCCATGTTTTTCTGCCTATTTAGGTATAAAATCAGACAAAAAATGAAGGAGGATATGTCAAAATTTCTACTTTTGCAGGCTGGATTTTTTGGTGTAATAATTGACACCAAATCACAGTATTAAAAAGATATTTCAGCGGTTATTTAAATCGCTTACACATAACAAAATACGTATGCTTGGATCTATAGTAAACACTATTAAAAAAATCATCGGTAATAAGTCGGAAAAAGATATTAAAGCCATCCAATATTTGGTAACAGCTATTAATGCAGAATTTGCAAAGCTGGAGAATATCTCTAACGATGAGTTACGTCAAAAAACGGTTGACTTTAAACAAATAATTCAAGATGGAATTGAGTCTCAAAACAAGCAGATTTCGGAGTTTAAAGCCAAAGCGGAAAGTGATGATACTGACGTACTGGAAAAAGAACAACTGTACGATCAAGTAGATTTAATTGAAAAAGAAATTAATGTAGAGGTGGAGAAAATATTGAATGATATTTTACCTCAAGCTTTTGCTGTGTTCAAAGAAACTTCAAGACGTTTTACCCAAAACAAGGAAATTGAAGTAACGGCTTCGGATAACGATAAATTCTTAGCGGAGCATAAAGAAAACGTAATTTTAGTAGGGGAGAAATCTGTTTGGTTTAACTCTTGGAAAGCAGCAGGTACGGAAATGACCTGGGATATGATTCATTATGATGTTCAGCTGATTGGTGGAATTGTATTGCATCAAGGTAAGATTGCGGAGATGATGACGGGTGAGGGTAAGACCTTAGTGGCAACGCTTCCAATGTATTTGAATTCTCTATCTGGTAAAGGAGTTCACTTGGTAACGGTTAATGATTACTTAGCTAAACGTGATAGTGAGTGGATGGCGCCTTTGTTTGAGTTTCATGGTTTGTCAATCGCATGTATTGATAAAACACAACCAAACTCTAAAGAGCGTAAAGCCGCTTATGGCGCTGATATTACTTACGGAACAAATAATGAATTTGGTTTTGATTACTTGCGTGATAACATGGCAAGTACGCCAGGCGAATTGGTTCAACCACCTCATAATTATGCCATTGTAGATGAGGTAGATTCAGTATTAATTGATGAGGCTAGAACGCCATTAATTATCTCTGGTCCAACTCCAAAAGGAGATGTTCATCACTTTGATGAGTTGAAACCAAAAATTGTGGATTTGGTTAATCACCAAAAGAAATTGGTTAACCACCTTTTCACCGAAGCTAAAAAGAAATTAGCTGCGGATGAAACTTCACATCCAGATAAAAAAGACCGTGCAAAGGTTTTAGAAGAAGGCAAACTGGCCTTGTTTAGATGTTTCAGAGGACTTCCAAAAAACAAATCTTTGATTAAGTTTTTGAGTGAGCCTGGAATTAAATTGATGTTGCAAGAAACCGAAAATTTCTATTTGGCAGATCAAGGAAAACAAATGTTCATTGTAGACGATGAATTGTACTTTGTTATTGAAGAAAAAAATAATAGTGTTGATTTAACCGAAAGAGGGTTAGAACTTGTTTCTCGTGCAGTAGACGACAAAGAGTTCTTTATGATGCCTGATTTATCAAGTATGTTATCTGAAATTGATAAATCGGATGCAGAGGAGACGGATAAATTACAACAAAAAGAGATTGTACTTGAGGACTACACTTTAAAAACGGAGCGTTTGCACACCGTTGATAAATTGTTGAAAGCGTACTGTATGTTTGAGAAAGACATCGAGTATGTTTTGATGGACAACCAAGTAAAAATTGTGGACGAGCAAACTGGTCGTATCATGGATGGTAGAAGGTATTCTGATGGATTACATCAGGCTATTGAAGCGAAAGAAAGCGTTAAAATTGAAGCTTCTACCCAAACCTATGCTACGGTTACTTTACAGAATTACTTCCGTATGTATAATAAGCTATCGGGTATGACCGGTACGGCTGAAACAGAAGCGGGTGAGTTCTGGGAGATTTACAAATTGGATGTTGTAGTTATTCCTACAAACAGACCTTTATTGCGTGACGATAAAGAAGATTTAGTTTATAAAACAGCTCGTGAAAAGTACAATGCCGTAATTGATGAAGTAGTTAAATTACGTGATGGTGGTAGACCGGTATTGGTAGGAACAACCTCGGTTGAGGTATCTGAGTTACTTGGGCGTATGTTAAGTATGCGAAAAGTAGATCATCAAGTACTGAATGCGAAATTACACCAACGTGAGGCAGAAGTTGTGCAACATGCAGGTGAGCCAGGAACGGTTACTATTGCGACAAACATGGCTGGTCGTGGTACCGATATAAAGTTAACAAACGATACTAAGAAAGCGGGTGGTTTAGCCATTATCGGTACAGAAAGACATGAGTCTAGACGTATTGACCGTCAGTTACGTGGTCGTGCAGGTCGTCAAGGTGATCCAGGTTCTTCGCAGTTCTTTGTTTCTTTGGAAGATAACTTGATGCGTTTATTTGGTTCTGAGCGAATTGCTAAGATGATGGACCGTATGGGCCATGAAGAAGGTGAGTCTATTCAGCATAAAATGATTAGTAACTCTATTGAACGTGCGCAGAAAAAGGTAGAGGAAAACAACTTTGGTATTCGTAAGAACTTACTGGAGTATGATGATGTAATGAACAAGCAGCGTGAGGTTATTTACAAACGAAGACGTAATGCTTTACATGGTACGCGATTAAAAATTGATGTTGCAAATTCTATTTTTGATAATATAGAAAACATGGTAGGTGACTATTTAGCGACCAAAGATTACAATGGGTTTAAATTAGATGCTTTAGCAACGTTACATGTAGATTCTCCTGTTTCAGAAGAGGAATTCTTTAACATGAAAAAGCAAGATCTTATTGAAAAGATTTATGAGATTACTTTAACTAAATACTTTGCACGTCATAAGGAAATGGCAATAGCAGCATTTCCAGTAATTAAGAATGTATTTGAAGACCCTAATGCGCATTATGAAAATATTGTGGTTCCGTTTACCGATGGTAAAAAGGTGATGCAAGTTGTAGCGAATCTAGAGAAATCATATAATTCGGAAGGATTAGAATTGATTGATTCGTTAGAAAAAGGTGTTTCGTTAACCATGATTGACCAATATTGGAAAGAACATTTACGTGCAATGGATGATTTACGTCAATCGGTACGTAATGCGCAATACGAGCAAAAGGATCCATTATTGATTTATAAATTTGAGTCCTTCAAGTTGTTTAAAGAAATGATTGGTCAGATTGGTAAAGATGGCGTTTCATTCTTGGTGAAAGCAAACTTGCCCCAGCAAGAAAACACACAAGTTAGAGCGGCTCCAGCACCTCGAATTAGAGTGAAGAACCTACAAGAGCGTAAGGATGATATTCCAGCTGTAGTTACTTCTGGTGATCAACAATACAATGATCCATCGGCTAATAAAGAACAAGAGAAAAAGACGCCAATAGTAAATACAGATAAAATTATTGGAAGAAACGATAAAGTGACCATTAAGCATGTGCAAACGGGCGAAACGAAAACCGTTAAATTCAAACAAGCCGAACCGTTATTAAGAAGTGGTAGTTGGAAGCTAGAAGAGTAAAACCTTCTCCCATTTAAAATTTTAAAGCCATTGGTAAATTTTGCCAATGGCTTTTTTGTATACTGACTTTTAGATTAACAAGATATATGACCAGAGAAGAACAAGTAGCCTATTGCTTGAATTGTGAATTAAGAAGCTTTGACCCAAAGAAAGGCGTATTGTGTAGCTTAACGAACGATTATGCCGATTTTGAAGACTTTTGCGATAGTTTTAAATTGGATGCAGCGGCTAAAAATAGAAATACCAAACACGCAGATCGGCAATCCGAAAAGCAACTTTTAAAAGATACTTTAGGGCTTTCTAATTTTGGCGTTAGAAGCGTGACTGTTGCAGGTTGGATAACCACTGGCTTTGGTGGAATTATTTTTCTGTTTTTCTTATTATTCGGTGGGGTTTCTTTGTGGGGAATAGCGTTTATGATCATAGGTTTAATCACCGTTAACAAAGGCCGTAAACAGAAACTAAAGTGTAGTGATAAGGATGTTTTAGATTCCGATTTTTAATAGAGTATAATTTACTAGATAGGCATTTGACAACTAATTAGTCCTTTTGTTTATTGGGTAATTTCCTGTTGTGATAGTTTTGAATTAAAAACAGGTTTGCCTTTTAGGGCGCGTACTAGCGAGATAATAGCAAGACCTCCATAAAGCAAGGAAATTATAATGGTTGCTTTTGTGTTTTTGAAAATATAAAATGAAAGTATTGGTAATATTTGTAATGCGTGCATTCCAATAAAGTGCGATACACGCAAATCGCCAACTGTTTTGCTCCAAGCTACAATAAATAAACTCGAATTATCATTGAGCGCACCCACGCTGTGATTCATTCTTGATCCCATTAAAGCCCCTTCAAAAGAAAAAATTACAAAAATTAGAATCCCCAAACGAATTGCCCAAACATAATATATGGGTAAATCTGGGAAGGATTGAATGAAAAATAACAAGCCCACATAAGCGGTATAAATAGTAACAAGAGCTGCGGCTAATCCCATAAGGGAGTATAGCATGGAATAAAGCGGTGTGCTTATATTGAAATGTGATAGTTCCCCTTTTCCTGCTTGAATAGCGATATAAAGAATTTCAAAACCTAATAATATGATTATCGTCCAATTGAATGGTGTAACATTGAAATCTGTTAGGTAGAAACCATACCAGCCCATGGCCCACGAAAATGAAAACACGGAAAAAGCAAATTTAAAAGGCTTATACCATGCATTTACACCATGAACTTGGGTTGAAGTTGCTTTGGTTAAAATCAAGAAAAATAATGCTAAACCAAGGCATACCAAACCAAAGTAAAATAGGTCTTCATTTCGGAGTTTTAATTCTTGAAGTACAGGTATCATTAATTCCTATTTTTTATTTTAAGAGTTCCCTTCCGTATGGGATTTAGGTACAAAATAATTCAAAGCATACAACATTGCGACATATGTAAAGATTAGGGTAGGTATATTCGTATTGAAACCTAAGTCGAAACTAGGAATATTGAATAGCTCTCTAAAAGATTGAGTGGCAATAATTAGCATAAAGGAAATACCATATACAAATACGCCTATTATAGCGGCCTTATTTGCTGACGTACGTAGAATACCATTTTGGGCTTCTTGTTTGAAGAAGTACCAAAGTACACCTATGCTGAAAACAACTTCTATGGCTATCGCTAGGTAAACATTTGTGGCATATAAGCCCAATGCTATATCCGCGGATTCTGCTCCAAAAATATGATGTGCATGCCCAGAAAAGATATCTAACACAAAATGTCCAGCCACCAAAGCAGAGCCTACTAACCCAATAGTAGTGCTTTTGAATAATACTTTTCCTATAATAAAGATGAGAGCCAACCAAAATATTTGTGGAAGTAAATCGTGGCTATAAAGCATGTCAACCGTTAAGGTAGTTAATGAAGCGTCAAGTGCATCGGTTGGTGCTGTGGGTTCAAGACCAGCGTAATGAAGGGTAAACCATATTAAATCCTGTAGTTGCGAAAGAATTAAGAAGTATAGAAGCGTTCCTTTTGGGAATTTTTGATTTGCCACTAAGGCGGTAGAAAAGTGTCCTGCTAACATAAATTTACTTAATTTTACTTTAAAATATAAAGCAAATATATAATTACTTTAAAAAGTAAAGTAAATTTGCGAAGATATTATGGAAAAAAAATTTCGTTCTTCTTGTATTATAGCCTCCGCCTTAGACCTAATAGGCGATAAGTGGTCATTGCTAATTGTCAGAGATATGTTGTTGTATAAAAAGACAACGTATAAAGAGTTTGTTGCTTGTGAAGAAGGCATAGCGACTAATCTGTTATCCTCTAGATTAAAAATGTTGGAATCTATTGATGTCATTACCAAAAGAAAATTACCCGAAAACAAAAAAGAGAATATTTATTTATTGACAGAAAAAGGAATCGATTTAGCGCCACTAATTTTAGAGGTTGTTATTTGGAGTGACAACCATGTTAGACCTTATAATCCTGAAATGAATCCAAATGAGACGCGAGATTTAGACAAATCGCTGGTTATTGAAAGCGTTCAAAGTGAATACAGAGATTTTATTACTCAAATTATAGGGTAGAAGAGTAAGCGTTTTAATTACAGGGAATACTTTATTGCAGTTTGTATTTGTGCTCCTTTTAAAAGAACCGATGAATTCTTTATGTTCCGTTTATTAGGACTTAAATGTTTCGGTCATTGGAATGTGAATACAACCATCAGTTTTTATTATGGTATAATTATAGGCTACTAGCACTAAAGCCTTTTGCTTTAGTGCTTTAATGTTATTTCTCCCCCGATTTAAAACGCGTAGCAATTCTTCTCCAGATATCTACATTTTTAATGTCTAAGTCAGAATTGTCTGGGTCATATAATGGTTCTTGAATACCTTCTTTTTTCTGGCGTTCGTAATCTTTTAAAAGTGCCAGAGCAGGTTTGCGAAGCAAGAAAATGGCAATAAAGTTTAGCCAAGCCATAATACCAACACCAATATCTCCCATGGTCCAGGCCAGTTGGGCTGATTGAATGGCTCCGTAGAATGTAGCTCCCAATAATAAGAAGCGTAAAACCCAAATCATCCAAGGTTTTTTGTTGTCTTTATCCAAATAACTCACATTGGTTTCTGCAATGTAGTAATAAGCCATGATGGTAGTGAAGGCAAAAAATGCTAATGAGATGGCAACAAATATTTTCCCGAAACCGGGGAACTGGCTCTCAATTGCCAGTTGTGTATATCCTGTTCCAATAGCTATATCACCGATGTTATTTGCAATAAATCCCCCTTCAACTAGTGGGTCTTGAACATTGTACTGCATGGTAAACAAAATCATAAATGCCGTAGCAGTACACACAAAAAAGGTGTCGATATATACGGAGAAAGCTTGTACTAATCCTTGTTTTGCTGGGTGGCTCACTTCAGCTGCTGCAGCAGCATGTGGTGCAGTTCCTTGACCGGCTTCGTTAGAGTATATACCGCGTTTTACGCCCCACATAATTGCTAAGCCCACAATTCCACCAAAAGCTTGATTTACGCCAAATGCAGATGAGATGATAAGCATTAACACATCTGGGATCTCTTTAAAGTTGATCGCAATAATTACTGCTGCTACCAACACATATGCGATAGCCATAAATGGGACTACAATCTCAGAAAATTTACCAATTCTCTTTACACCTCCAAATACAATCAATGCTAAAAAGCCTATAATAGCGTATCCCGTATAGGTAACATCAATGTCAAAAGCAGTTTTAATACCTGCGGCAATACTATTTGCTTGAACACCCGGAAGAAATAATGCCGTGCTCAAAATGGTAGCTATGGCAAACAAAACGGCAAACCACTTAATACCTAATCCTTTTTCAATGTAATACGCTGGTCCACCACGGTATTCTCCTCCTTTGTTTTCTTTGTAAAGTTGTCCAAGTGTAGCTTCAATAAACGCAGATGCAGAACCTAAAAATGCAATAACCCACATCCAAAAAATTGCTCCAGGCCCACCAAGGGCAATTGCGGTTGCAACACCGGCAATGTTTCCTGTTCCAACGCGACCAGAAATGGCAATAGCAAAGGCTTGAAAAGAAGAGACTCCACGCTCAGAAGCTTTTCCTCCAAACAGTAATCGGAGCATTTCTTTGAACTGTCTTACTTGAACAAAGCGGGTTTTATAAGAGTAGAATATTCCAGAGAGTAGAGCTACCGCTATTAAGGCGTCACTCCAAACCACGGCATTTACTCCGTTAATAATATCTTCTATCATTGGTGTTTCTTTTGAGCATATTTAGATTTACCGAAAATAACCAAAAATTGAGTTAGAGAATTGTAAGATGGGTGAATTAATAAAAAGTTATCCTATAAAAAAAGCGCAAATGTCTTTGCGCTTTTTTTATAACTTACTAACTACTTTCATTCACCAATGAAAGATTTTTAAATGTTTTTATTGATCTTCTAACAAAATGTACTCTACGTACATTGTGTAAACACCTGGTTGAGCATATGATCCTTCTCCGTTTACGGTTGCTAAGTCTTCAAAAGAAGAAGCATCAGCGTCAGAAGCCATTGGAAATGTAGCTGGAAGTCCAGGGAGAATTCTATAATCAATTACGTAATAATAATCAGAGTTAATACCGTTTTGGTTTAAGTAGCTTCCACCGGGTAAATTGTCTTGTCCAGAAACGCCAGATGTTCCTGCATGTCCACCAATGTATTTGTCAGTAGTAGAAGGCGCAACGTTTGTTCCGTTATTTACATAAATACTATTTGCACCTGTTCGTGAATTAGCCGGTGAAAAAGGATGACTGTAATCTGCAAACGGACCACTAGCCGCATTTGCGCCTGCATTTGGTCTTGATTGACGTAACTCTAAACAGCTAATAGGAATATTTGGAACTGCGTTAGGGTTGTTGTTTCCATAACTAATTTGTTGGTCCCAATACTCTGGACCATTAGTACCTGATGAACGACCAACCGCGTATAGATCCCAATTTACAGTAGCGCTTACCTTTAATATAGTAGCTCCATATTGAGTAATACCCGCATAATATTCGTCAATGTTATCAAAAACAAATTCGATTTGATTGGAGGTAGAAATGTCTAATTGTAAAACAGGTCTTAGGTCCATGGTGGCAGTTACCGATTGTTGACCAATTAACTGTGCTTTTGCTTCGGGTGAGTACCCGAATAATGATAATGCGCCAAGGAGCATCGAATAGTAGCGAAGTTTCATAGTGTAGTAGTATTATAAAATTGTGGTTTTAAATACGAAGTCAAATGTAAGCACTATATGGTCAAGTAACCAAAGATTTGAGGGTGATATTAGAAGGGGTTTTTGTTTAAAGTGTTAAAAATGAATATCTTGCTTTAAATTTATGTGGTCAGCACTATAATTTCAGGGGCGGAATACCGCTTAGGTTTTGACCAAATAATTAAAATGATTGCGTTTATGGTTAAAATATAGTGGTTTCGGAACGGAATATTACAACTTTCTTGCAATTTCTTGAATTTGTGTTCCATCTAACCTGCCATTTAGCCATTCCGACTCTAAATCGGCATTGTACTTTTTTTGGTAGAATCCAATAGCGGGTTCGTTCCATTCTAATACTTGCCACTCCATACGTTTGCATTTATGAACGGCAGCAACTTTAACCACTTCATCAAAAAGTAGTTTTCCTAATCCAATACCTCTAAATTTATCATTGACTACAATATCTTCCAAGAATAAACATTTTCCTTTCCAAGTAGAGTATTTAAAATAATGTAAAGCAATTCCTTGAATCGTTCCATCTACCTCGGCAACAAAAAAGCTAAATATGCTTTGATTGCCAAAGCCATCTTTTTCGAGCTCTTGAATAGTTACTTCTACGGCATCGGGTTCTTTTTCGTAGATTGCTAGTTCAACAATTAATTCTCTTAATCGTGGTAAATCTTCAATGGTGCCTATTCTAATACTCGTGTTCATCCTTATTTTTTTATCGCTTTTCTCTGCCAAAATGTAAATCCATTCTTTTCGTAAAGAAGATGAACATCGGCTAAAGTTTCTAAGTGATTTGTGCCGGTAACCTTGGCTACAAAAAACACATCCTTATCAATGTCGCCCGTTTTTAGCCATTTAATATTATGCCTCTTAGGGTTTAAGTCAGGATTTATTTTGGTGTAAAACAGTTGTGCGTAGCTTTTATATTCTTCAGAAACTACATAGCAATTACAGTCTGTTTTTGTTTCGTAGAACTCAATAGCTGCATTTTGTGTGATACCTTCAATTTTGGTAATAACCAATGTGAGGGTAAGAAATACAAACATTCCAGTACCACCAAATAACCAAAGCGACCCTTTGTAGGTGTTTCCTTTATTTAAGAAGTAGATTCCAATGAAAGTGATGGCTATCAACCATACTCCTGGAATAGATTCCAAACCTGTCCATGCTATTTCGGCATTTAAATTGGCTACTGCGAATGGGTCGGCAGCTAAAAGCGGCTTTAAAAGGTCAATATTCATTCCTAACCAAGGTAAAACGATAACGGCTGAGCCTATTACAATAGCAATGAATCCTAATGTAATCTTCATCCATAAAGAAAAATTTATGGCTTTGAGTTTCATCTGATATAATACAAAAGCAGCTAAATATGCCATTGGAAAATACGCTAATGAGGAGTAATGGATAATTTTAGTGCTCACAATGGTGAATAGAATGAGTACAACCCAAAATAGAATTAACATCCATTTGCGCATGTCATTTTGATGAGGATGACCTTCGGTTACATTCCCCATACTGCGAATGGCGAAAATACTTGCAGGAAATACGCCTAGAAATAACACTACAAAATGGTATCCTATAAACCCACCGTGGCCGGCATCTTGTTGTGAAAAGAGTTCCCATTGTCTAATGGTGAACTCAATGGCGAATTGAGGTCCGTAAATGAGACTGACAATACCAAACCAAATGGCTGCGGTTAGCACAGTAACTAGCGTGAAAATACTGAAGTCAATAATGTTTAAGTAAAATTTAAATTTCTTGGTTATCCAGTATACCCCTAGAGCGAGTGCAATAATTAAAAATGCGACTGGCCCTTTCACTAAAATGCCTAAACCTGTGAAAATACCTGCTAATATGAGGTAAGTCCATTTATTGCGTGAGAATTGAAAATTGGGCTCCTTCTCTTTTTTCCAGTAGTATAAAATAAGATGATATAAGCCTAGAAAAATAAAGAGGTTAAACCACGGGTCAATAATACCAGACCTAAAATAGAGGTGGGGTAAAACGCTTCCGAAATAAGCGCCAGCCCATAATAACCCGAATTTTTTATTGTAGATTTTGGTGCCTGCCGTGTAAAGTAATAGTAAGGTAATTAGGCCTGCTATGGTGTTTGGGAAACGAGCCGCATATTCATTCATTCCAAAAACATTCATTGAAGCAGCCTGCATCCACATAAACATGGGTGGCTTTTCCGTAAATACTTGGTAATTGATTTGAGGTCGTAAATAATCGCCAGAAACCACCATTTCTCGGGCAATTTCAGCAAAGTTTATTTCATCCCAATCAAAGAGGTGAACTTGGCCTAAAAAAGGCATAAAGAAAACAATGGAGACTCCAATAATAATGAGTTTGTTCTTATCCATGTTTAGCGTTTATTATTAAATAAATTAAGAATAGAACTTACAAATGTATCATCTATTCCAAGTAAGCCCTTCATTTTTGAATAAATTGAAATCAGTTTTGTGTCTGCCCAAATGAGAATTTTTTTATTTCCATCAGATGGTCTTGAGCGATAATCAGTCGCTACTTTTTCAAAGTTGTCATCTTTTGTGTAAAAGTACATAGCTATTGACTTTCTAGAATGCCCCTCCGGACAAACGATAGGAGTTGGGTAACCGTGATACGTTTTTTTTCCAGTACTAAAAATGGCTACTTTATTATGTTTTGGAGTAATACGTTGTACGCAATTTTGCATGTTTTCATCCCAAAGTTCTAAATCTCCTCCCCAGTTTTCATTCCAATCATCATTCAAGTAGATTAATACATTCACACGTCTCCGCCAATTATTATGGCGTGGGTGAACGGTGAAATCAGCATGGATATTTAAAAAACCGCCCGGTAATGTTTGATGCAATCCGCTGCCTTCTAATTCTGGGTCAGCAAATAAATTGTTAATTCCAGTAAGGTCCTCTAACCAATTAATGAATGGTTTTTGCCCCATTTCGGACACTAAATCTTGCACAGATTTTGGGAAATGTTCCCATTTTGTTAGGCCATGCTTTTTTTCGTTGTAATGGATGTAATGCGTCCAAATGGTATCTGAAACAGGAGGGAAGTCAGTGGTGATTTGACGGATACAATTTTCCGTAAGGAAATTATCAAAAGCAATACTCGGAAAGGGGGATGCATTGCGGTAATTTTCTTGTAGATGATCTAGTTTAGAATTTATATATTCTTGATTGACGAGCATTACCTATAAACACGTTTTTGATAAGGTGTAAAAATAGTTGTAAATAGGAAAGCTAACCATTTTAATCTGACTATTTTTGGCGTGAGTTAACCAAGTTGTGAATTGAATTTGTTTTGTGAATAAAGAAACTGAAAATAAGGTGGTATTGTTTGAAAGAGGAAGTATTGAAGCGGGAGTTTCTTTAGATCCTAATGAAGGCATAATGCATCTATTGCATAATATGACGGTGGGTACCAAGGGAGCTCGGTATTTGCACAAAAACATTGATGAAAGAATGGCTCAATTGCCTAACAAGTATTTTATGTACTTGAAACGCAATAATGAGATTAAGGGTGTTTTTGTTTCTGCTCAAAGAACAATTCAAGAAGATTTTGGTGTGGCTAATGCCTATTATATTAGGTATTTAGCCATTAATGAAATGTTTCAAACCACAAAGGATAAGCCTGTAAAGCATGGTAATCCGGATGGAATGATTAAGCGTTTAACGAAAGGGTTTCTATCCAAAGCACCCGTTGAGTTGGGTATTGGATACGGGGAAGATGAAAGTTTACCTTCTTTTCATTACGCTTTTTTTGATGCAGAGAATTTTCGCTCAACCGATTTAAGTAGATTACTTGGAATGGAACCTATTGGTACCTTCTCTACGTTTACTTTTACTCGAATGAGTCCGAAGCCTTTTTCAAGTATTGAGAAATTAGAAAAGGTGCATTACCAAAGCATGAAAGAAAGGCTGAATACTCAATATTCTGATTTTTCAATTTATACCGATCAGTATATGTTTTCAGGTGATAATTACTTTGTTTGGAGAGAAAATGGAGAAATTGTAGCCGGTGTACAACCTAATAAATGTGAGTGGGAAGTGAAGAAAATGGGTGGTTTCGCAGGTGTGTTTATGCTGAAATTGCTACCTTTTATCCCAATGCTTAATAGATATTTTAACCCCAAGAAATTTGAGTTTATTACCCTAGATTACATTTATGTAAAACCAGGGCACGAAGATAAATTAGAGCCTCTTTTTGAAGGCCTTTTAAAGCATTTTAATGTTAACTTCTCTTTGATTTTTCAAGATTTAAAGAGTCCTTTTTATTCTGTGTTGAGTGGAATGGATATGGGTTTTATCAGTAATTTTTCTAAAGTACCAGATGGAAAAATAATGATGACTCACAATAAGACTACCGAAGAGCAGC
>CAXMPG010000021.1:0-16065 GCA_964195485.1 uncultured Desulfobacterales bacterium | reverse complement strand
TTCGAACTTAGTCTTCGATAATCAAAATGGCGGAGGAAGCTCGTTAGAAAACTTTGAAACCGGAGTATCCTACTTAAATGTGAACGCAGGTGTTTTATGGGAAACTAAATTTGCCAAACGTAAAAAGCTACAAGTGGGATTTGCTGCGCATAACTTAACGCAACCCAATATTAATTTTTACGGAAATGACGATTCGAAATTAGATTTACGATTTTCTTTTCATGGCAGTTATCAATTTAAAATCACCGAAAAAATCGATTTAATTCCAGGCATATTAACCATGTTTCAAGGACCTAATCAACAAATTACTCCGGGTATAAACGCCAAATATATTTTAGACAGTAGAGGCAATAATTACCGAGCGGTATATTTAGGTGCATGGACTAGAACTGGCGATGCCGCAGTTGTGGTTTTAGGTATGGATTGGAACACATTAAACGTGGGTTTATCGTATGATTTCAATTACTCTTCATTAACCACTGCTTCCAGATACCGGGGTGGATTTGAATTTAGTTTGATTTACATTTTCAGGGAGGCGCTGCCGCCTAGGCAACATTTTAAAACGTGCCCAGATTATATTTAGACCGTGAGTACGCAAAAAGACATATCAACTTTTTCAAAGAACTGGAAAGCCTCCTCGGTTTTCTTGGTACTATTCTTTGGGTTTATGCTTTTTTCGAACGCACAAGATTGGTCGCGCTATGGCTACAAGTCGTTTAAGGAAAAAGACTATTACGGAGCTGCGTATTATTTCAATCAAGCGTTACAATCTGATTCTGTTGACTTAGAAATTATGTGGCTTTATGCAGAGTCTAATCGTTTTGCCAACCATTACAAATTAGCGGGTAAGGCGTATAAAAACTTAATGGAATTGGATGAGAAGGTTCAATATCCAAATGCCGTTTTTCATCGCGCAGACATGCTTAAAAGGCAAGAGAAATATGAGGAAGCTGGTGTGTTTTTCAATTTTTACTTGGATGTATGTATCGACAAAAAAGACCTATTATATAAGCGAGCTAAAATTGAAATTCAAGCGTGTATTTTAGCCGAGTCTTGGCAATCAATGTCTGAAGTATTGGAAATTCAACATCCTCCTTTTGACCTCAATAGTTTTGACGCAGAATTTAGTCCTAACATTATAAGTGATACCCATTTGCTATTTTCCTCTTTACGTTTTGACTCCTTAGAAACAAAGAAAATAAGCACGAATTCTGATCAGTACAAATCGCTTATTTATGAAGCCAAATTAAAGGATAGTTCTTGGGTTATTTCAGCTTTAGATTCTGTTATTAACGATACCCTTGAAAATAATGCTAATCCCATTATCACCCCAGATAGTAGCCAAATGTATTTTACGCGATGTGATGAAAACGGGTGTGCTATTTACGTGTCAAACTGGTATAAAGACCATTGGGCCAATGCATTTAAGCTAGGACCAAATATCAATGCGGAAAACAGCATAAGCACCCATCCATTTGTGGCGACCTTAAAAAATGGAAAGACCTATCTATTCTTCTCTTCCAACCGAGCACGAACTAGAGGTAAAATGGATATTTGGACTGTTGAAATTAAAAATAACGGTACCAAATATGGTCGTGCAAAAAATGCGGGTAGGTTTGTAAATACCAAAGAAGATGAAATAACCCCTTATTACGATACGGCTCAGAACACTTTGTTTTTTAGTAGTCAGTACCATATTGGATTTGGTGGTTTTGATATATTTAAATCTACCGGGGTTCCAAAAAAATTCAAAGAACCTAAAAACGTTGGCAAACCCATAAACTCATCGGTTAACGATTTGTATTACATGTATTCTCATGCTACTCAAAACGGTGCATTTATCTCTAACCGAAGCGATGGTTACGCTTTAAAAGGTGAAACGTGTTGTAACGATATTTACTTTTTCGGACCTCGAGATACCACTCAAATAGACACGGTTCCTATAAATGAAATTCCAGTAGAGGAAGACCTTGTAGTTCGTTTACAAGCTGTTCAATTTTTACCGTTAGCACTCTATTTTGATAATGATAAACCCAATTCCAATTCTAGGCAAACCTTCACGGAGAAGACCTATGAAACTACCTTTACTAATTACCTAAAACGGAAACCAAAATTTCAAGAGCAAGCACCCGACAAGAACCTAATTGATTCGTTTTTTGTAAGTAATGTGGAGGTAGGTTTTATAAAGCTTCAAATGCTTTCTGATTCTTTAATAAAGTACTTGGATATGGGGTATAAGCTTCAATTGGGAGTAAAAGGTTTTACAAGTCCGCTAGGGGATGCCGATTATAATGACAACCTAGCATTACGAAGAATTAGCTCTATTGAAAAGTACTTGTACGAATGTAAAGATGGCGCTTTAAAAACTTCCATTGATAGTGGTCTACTAAAATTTAGAAAAATTCCTTTTGGGGAGTTTTTCTCTCTAGGGAAGGTCAGTGACGATTTAAAAAGTAAAAAACAATCGGTGTATAGTTCGGGAGCATCCGAAGCCAGAAAAGTAGAAATAATTTGGGTAGAACAAACCTTACCAGGAGATTCAAATGCCATTGCAGTTTTTCAAACCACGACTCATAATTTTGGCGTATTACCTATAAATGAAACCGTTGAAACTGTTTTCAAATACACTAATACTGGTGAACGCACCCTAGCTATTCTAGATATAAAAACCGATTGTGATTGTGTCACCACACAATATCCATTAACCGAAATTGCACCAGGCGAAAGTGCTGAAGTGGTGGTTAAATTCAATACTGCAGGCAGAAAAGGACTGCAATTTCATGGTTTAGTTATTACGACCAACGCAAAAATCCCAGAGAAAAAACTCTTTATTCGTGGAGTGATGGAAAGAATTATAGCGGAATAAAACGTTACCCATTCTTTACGCTCAGTGCAAAAAAATAAAACTACTTCTCACCTTTCCACTCCGCAAAGAACTCTTCTAAAAAGTCTTCCATATACGTGTGACGCTGCTGCGCTAACTTCTTCCCGAACTCCGTATTCATTCGGTCTTTTAGCAACAGCAGTTTTTCGTAGAAATGATTAATGGTCGGTCCAGTGGTTTTCTTGTAGGTTTCAAAATCTGAATGAAGCTCTGGAGAAACTTCCGGATTATGCATTTCACGATTCTTATTTCCTCCATAAGCAAAAGTTCTAGCTATTCCTATAGCCCCAATTGCATCTAGTCTGTCCGCATCTTGAACAATTTCACCTTCCAATGAACTCATAGGTGTTTCTACATCTGCGCCTTTGTATGAAATTTCTTTGACAATGGCTACCACTTTATCAATAATCACCTCATCCACTTGGTTTTCTATCAACCAATCTGTCACCATTTTTGGTCCCACAGTATGATCGCCGTTATGAAACTTATGATCACCAATATCATGTAACAAAGCACCCAATTGAATAATAAATAAATCGGCTTCTGGGTATTCATTAGCCATAGTTACAGATAGGTCATATACCCGCTTAATATGCCACCAATCATGTCCTGAACCCTCTCCTTCCAATAAATCTCTTACGTATGCTAAGGCCTTTTCTATTATCATATCATTCATATGCTACATCGTAAATTTGGTACGGACGTTATCCGTAATAAAAGGATTCTTTAATACCTCTTTAAATAAATGCTTGTACTCGGATTTAGACTTCATCATAGTGTACAAATCAGTAAGAATTAACTGCTGAGATTGCGCTTTCAATAGTTTAAGCTCATCGCCTACTTTTACCATACCTTCTTTGAGAACTCGAACGTATGTACCAGGATAAGGTGCTTTTGCAAATTCTTTTACCGCAATAGGATTACCTAGTCTATAGCCCAATTTAGAGCATGGAATTCTAGGTTCTGAAATTTGAATTTGAACTTCTCCAATCTCATAAACATCTCCAATATTCAACGTAGACTCATCCAGTACATCAATGGTTAAATTCTCACCAAACATGCCTAATTCCCAGGATACATCTGGATATAATGACTCAAAATGGGCGTAATTATTCTTTCCAAATAAATAGCACGCTTTATCGGCTCCACCATGGTATCTATGGTCTACAACCGCATCAGATTTTACGCCATCCTTACTTAAGAAAATACCCGCAGTAACAGGAACTTTAAACATGCCCGTTTCCACTTGCTCTCCTCCAATGATAATGGTTCTCTTTGCTGAAATGTTCGTTGAAATTACTTCCATTTATTATCCAATTATGATGATCACTTACAAGCAACAAAACTACGATTTTGAACGTATATTTTAACCAGATAATAACCTGCTCCATTTTTATTTTACACTCAAAACAAAGGCTTAGAATATCCTATAGGGTAAAAATTGAGTTAGATAATATGGATAGCCAAGATAATGACTTAGCTAAAAATGAGGTAGCCAACTATAAGGAAATTGGCACAAAAGTAATTTTAGGCTATACCTGTAGAGGATACCTTACCGAAGATGACGAGCAAATATCAGAAATGTGGATTTCAGAGAAACCGATACCTGGAACAGAAAAAGCCGGTGCCTGGCTTTCTAAAAATAAAGAACTGGATGTGCCTTATGGTTATCCTAAAGGTGTATTAATGGAAACCACTGTTACCAATAAAAAAAACCAAAGAAAAATTTATAATGAAAGTGGTTGAAATTAACCCAAACAAAAAAATAAAGTTTACCAGGGTAGACTGCGAAAGCGCTAATACTGACGGAGAAAATAGAGTTAGGCTTAATAAACGCTCCTGGAAGTACTATCCTACAGGAGCTTTGTTTTTTGCATCCATAATATTTAATTAACTCCTTTTGCTATAGCTCATCAAGGCAAAAGCATTCACCAATATAGCATAGACGGTAACCCATAAGAACTCCCATTTAAGATCTGCAAATGTGCTGCCTTTCATTAAAATTGAGCGGACTACTTTCACCATATACGCAATGGGATTGGCGCGTGTAAGCTCTTGTGCCCAACCCGGCATGTTTTCAATTGGTGTAAATAAGCCACTCATTAAAATGAAAATCACAATAAAAAACCACGCAATAAACATGGCTTGTTGTTGGGTATCTGTGAAGGTTGAAATCCATAATCCAATACCTAAAACTACCAACAAGTAAATAGCTGAAAAGGCAAATAATAACGGTAAACTCCCTACCATTGGAATGTCAAAAACTATCTTACCGATAACCAGCCCGAAAGCCAACTCAAACATGGCGATTACCCAAAACGGGATTAGTTTACCCAATAAGAAATGGTATTTTTTGATAGGCGTTACATTGATTTGTTCAATGGTGCCAATTTCTTTTTCTCTTACCAAATTCATAGCCGATAAGAACATGCCAATCATGGTAATTAATAACGCTAAAATACCAGGAACCATCAAGTTACTGTAAACCATATCTTGATTAAACCAATACCTTGATTCTACGGTAACTGGAGGAGCTAATTTATTAGGTAGTCCGTTCCATTCTTGGCGAATATCATCTTGCAAATCCATAATGATATTCTGTGCGTAACTGTACGCTAACGAAGCCGCTTGGCCATCTATACTATTCACATCAACCATAATAGTAGCCTGCTTTTTATCTTGTAAGCTCCTAGAGAAATTACTAGGAATAGTAATAAATAATGTGGCCTTGTTTTCGTCTAAGGCAGTCATACCTTGTTTGAAGTTTTGAATCGACTCAGCCTCTACAAAATAAGTAGATGCTCTAAACCGATCCATTAACATTTTTGACTCTTGCGATTTGTCATTATCGATATAGGTGAATTTGATAACCTTCAATTCAAAATCTGCCGCAAACGTCAGGATAATCAACTGAACAATAGGCAATACAAATATGAGCGGTAACATGGCTTTGTTCCGAAATATTTGAATGAACTCCTTTTGGAGTAAAAAATATAGCGTTCTCATTATTGTAGGCGGATTTTAAATTTCTTAATACTTAATCCAATAAAAAAGACAGTCATACCAAATAACACCAGTGTTTCTTTCCAGAAATAAGCGATACCTACCCCTTTCAGCATAATGGATTTAATAATTACCAAGAACCACTTAGCCGGAATAATGTTACTGATAACCTGAAGTACCATCGGCATATTATCAATTGGGAAGATAAAACCTGATAGTAAAATGGTAGGCAACATCAACCCGAATAAGGAAAGCATTAATGCCGTTTGTTGGGTATCGGATACGGTAGAAATCAAAACGCCTAATCCTAAAGAAGAAATAATAAATAACATACTCTCTGCGAGTAATAACGCGATACTACCATTAATTGGGACATCAAAAATGACCTGAGCGGCTCCGAGGATAAACATGGTATTGAACAAGGATAAAATAATGAATGGCACTACTTTACCTATTATAATTAATGCAGGCCTAAGGGGTGACACTAACAGTATTTCAATGGTACCAAGTTCCTTTTCTCTAGTAATAGATATAGAAGTTAGCATAGCCGAAACAAGCATCAAAATAATGGTTACCACGCCTGGAACAAACAATGAGGCACTATCTAAACTTGGATTGTAATGCCATTTCACTTCGGTTTTAATGGTTTCAATTTGCACATCAACCGCCATTTTACTGAGAGTCCAATCCATTATTATAGCCGTAGCACTATTGGTTAGAATACTCGCCAAATTGGGATCTGAGCCATCTGCAATTAACTGAACAGATGCGTTTCCTTGGGCTACCTTATCTTCAAAATCTTTAGGGTAAACCACCACCATTTTTGCTTTGGACGCTTTAAAGACATGTTCGATTTCTTCTTTGGAGGAAACGTTATCTGTCAAGATAAAAAAGCCTGATGAAGTCAACTTATTGGTTAACTGCATACTGTACTGATTTGGTTCTGGGTCGTAAACCGCAATTTTAGCGTTACTTACTTCCGTGGTAATTGCATACCCGAATAAAAGCAACTGCGCGATTGGCATCCCAAATAATACAAGCAACGTACGTGTATCACGAAAAATGTGTAGAAATTCCTTTTTTACAAATGCTATAAATTCTTTCATAACTCTTTATGTCGGTAGACCATTCGCAAATGCTTAAGTCTATTCTTTTATTGTTATTTTTTCAATCCCCCTACCCCTCCCGATAGTTATTGGGACTAAAGGGGAATTCAATATCTTAATCTGAACGTTTAGCTCTAACAGCAAGTTGTAAGAACACATCTTGCATATTGTCTTTATCGTATTTTTTCATGAGGTTACTCGGAGTATCCAGCTCTCTCATTTCGCCATCAACCATAATAGAAACACGGTCACAGTATTCTGCTTCTTCTAGGTAATGTGTAGTCACAAAAACGGTTATCCCGCGTTGAGCGGCTTCATAAATAAGTTCCCAAAATTGTCGTCTGGTTATGGGGTCCACCCCACTTGTTGGCTCATCAAGAAATACTATACTTGGCTCATGAAGAATGGCAATAGAGAATGAAAGCTTCTGTTTCCAACCTAAAGGCAGGTCACCCACGTTCCGATTAGCGTATTCCTCCAATCCCAATTTAGTAATAAGGTTGGCACTCCGCTCTTTAATTTCTTTATTGGTAAGTCCGTAAATTCCGCCATAAAAACGAATATTTTCTTTAATCGTCATATCTTGATACAACGAGAAATGCTGACTCATGTAGCCAATGTTCTTCTTAATTTCTTCGTACTCTTCGTAGATATCAAACCCGGCAATTTTTGATTCTCCGCTAGATGGTTTTGATAAACCACACAGCATTTTAATTGCCGTGGTTTTACCTGCTCCATTTGCACCTAAGAATCCAAAAATCTCTCCTTTTGACACATTAAACGTAATTTTATCTACCGCTACAAAATCATCAAATTGCTTTGTCAAATTATTTGCGGTAATTACAAAATCGTTCTTTATTTGATGGCTCATTATCCTTCTACTTTTTCGGTTAAACCACTACGAACCATCATATCCATAAAGCAATCTTCAATATTTGCTTTTCCTTTAAACATTGAAAACTCTACCGGGCAAGAGGACCTGATTTTTTCAGATACCGCCTCCACATCAACAACATCATCCGAGTAAATATGAATTTCTTGTCCGAAAGTATAACTGTGTTCGAACCCTAAATCATTTTTTAAAAACTGTAATACCGGATATACCTTTTCAGTCTTTACTACATATAGGTTTCTTTCAAATTGTTCCTCGATAGCTTGAGGCGTGTCAATCTTTAAAATTGTACCCTTTTGAATCAATGCTACTCGGTCGCAAAGCAAGGCTTCATCCATATAGGGAGTTGAAACTAAAATGGTAACACCCTTGGTTTTTAATGATTTCAGCATATCCCAAAACTCTGCCCTTGAAACGGCATCCACACCAAAGGTGGGTTCATCTAATACCAAAACAATGGGCTTGTGAATTAACGCACAACTTAGGGCCAGCTTTTGTTTCATTCCTCCACTCAAAGCACCCGCTTTACGATGTCCGAATGGTTCTAATTGCTGGTAAATCTCTTTAATTAAATCGTAGTTCTCTTCAATGGTGGTTCCAAAAATAGTAGCAAAAAACTCCAAGTTCTCTGTTACACTTAAGTCTTGATACAACGCAAATTTACCTGGCATGTACCCCACACTTTTACGAATGTATTTATAATCATCTACTACATTCTTACCATCAAATGTGATGGTACCCGAATCCGGTAAAAGAACGGTAGTTAACATTTGAAAAATGGTAGTTTTACCAGCACCATCCGGACCAATTAAGCCAAAAAGCTCTCCTTTTTCTACCGAAAAACTGATATCTCGAACGGCTTCAATACCATTGTATGATTTATTTATGTTTTCGAATTTTACCATTTTATTATTTATTGATGATTTCATAGTTGTGGTTGTTGAATTTTGATTGAAACCAACGGCCATTGGTTTTAATCAAAATTATAACCACAATTCTGCAGGCATTCCAATTTTCAATTTCCCATCATTTTGAACACGTATCTTAACAGCATACACCAAATCAACACGTGTTTCTTTGGTTTGGATAGTTTTAGGCGTGAATTCAGCTTCTGATGAAACCCATGAAACAACACCTTCATAATCTATCATTTCACCGTCAATTCCATCTACTTTGATGGTCACTTTTTGATTCAATTCAATTTGTGTCATCATGGTTTGGGTTAAATAAACACGGACATTCAGTTCACTTATGTCAGCCATTTTAAACAACGGTTTACCGGGAGCAGTATATTCAAACGGCTCCGCAATTTTATGAAGTACTAATCCATCTACTGGAATGATAATTTCACTATTACTAATTCTGTTTTCCAATTGTAGCATTTTGGCTTCAATAGCCTCTACTTGACCAATAATTGCAGGGTTTTGGGAACGGGTACTTTCAATTTTACTATTTACCACCTTAATTTTCCCATCAAGGTCATCTAACTGCTGTGAGGTTGCAGCGCCTACCTCTACCAATTTCACTAATCTACGTTGCTCCCGTTCAATATTTGCTTTTTCCTCTTTCAACACATTTAACTGCGCTATTACGCTGCTCACTTTACTTGACATGGCACGTTTATTTGCTGTAAGCTCTGCTCGTTGTAAGTGAAGCGGAATGGTATCTACATATCCAACAACAGTCCCTTTTTTGTAACTAACGCCTTCTTTAATATTGAATGCAATTAATTCACCCGGAACTTTTGAAGAGATCACGACCTCATCCGCTTCAAAGTTTCCATACCCATTGGCCAATTCATCATCCTGATTACAAGAGCTTAAAGAGCCAACTAAAACCGTAACCATTATTACTTGTACTATTTTCATTATATAATTTTTCATCTGTTTCGTATTATTTGGTTTTACTTCCCTTGAATAATCAAGTAGTTTAACTGTGCCATTATTAGTTTTAACTCATGTACTTGAAGGGTTAATTTGGCCTCATTTTCTCTGTTCAATTCACTCAAATAATCCGTGGTAGTAATTGCTCCGTTTTCCAATTCAGTTGCTTTAATCAACGTAATTTCTTCCCTAATTATCAATACATTACCATCTTTTTTTAAAAGCATTTTATACTTTTCTATTTCCAATTGTTGGGCTTTTAACTCCGATAAAAACTGCGTAGAAGCTTGCGTTTTTTTAGACTGAACAATGCCTCTATTAATCGAAAGTGATTGTTTTTGGTTTTTGGTTTTGTTCCAATCCCAAATATTCCAGTTTAGTTTTAAACCAACCATCGCCATTGGGGCTATGTCTTCGTAAAAAATATCGTACCCTGGATTACCTGCTCCTAACGTTGCAAAAGCACTAACTTTAGGTAATCTAGCTGTTCCCGTAAGCGATGTCTGCGCATCAATACTTTTCATTTGTAAGTCTAGCATTTGTAATTCCGCTCTTTGAGAAACATCGTCATCATAACTTACTGATGTAGTTGGTATCACTAATTTTGTACTGGATGAAATTTCTAATCCAGTAATTTCACTTAAGGAAGACCGAAACGCAAGGGTGTTAAAATCAGCCTCCAAAATAATTTGGTCTAAATTCATTAACTCCGCTTGTAATAACTTTACGTTTACTTCTGGCACACTCCCTGCCGCAACAGCACCTTGTAAAACTTTTAATCGATCCGCAATCACGGCTTTCTTATCTTCCAGTATTAAGCTATTCGCTTCCATTAAATTAATGGTGATGAACAATTGCGTCACTTTAGCTTTAACAGCGGCTCTATCAACATCCACTTGCTTTTTCAAGCTGTTATATTTGGCCTCTTCCACCTTTTTTACATTTGATGTCATACTACCATCATAAATGGTTTGGCTAATATTTACTACCAAACGATTTATATTTAATGGCGCTACTGGGGCTTCCATTCCTGGGAAGGGCAACGCGATACTGATATTTTCATTTTGGTAGGTAAAACTTCCATCTAATACCAATTTCGGATACCAGTTATTAGTTATGTTCTTCTCTGCTAACTCGGCTGATTCTTGATAAGAGTTCGTGATTTTATCGAACTCCATTTTTTGATAGGCATGCGCTAAACAGGTGTCTAACACCAGTGTTTCTTGGCCATGCGAGGTTAGCCCCAAAAGTGCTAACGTAATAAATGCGACTATTTTTCTCATTGATATGATTTTATTAAAATCTGTTTGATGTAAATTTTTCGTGCAGCTACAAATTGGGCATCATCTTTAAAAGAAGCGGGTCTAACCACCTTAGTAAGTGGCGAAGCCATAAAAGGAAACACACAGAGTGAAACCATACTTATTAAGAATTGAAACCCAGCTCCTTCCTCATTTATATTTTTCTCAGCTAAACACTCCTCAATGAGCAAGCTAGCCTCAGATAGGGTTCCGCTTAAATCTGCTCCTTCAGCGAACTCAGGATGTTTACTTAGTTCTGATAATACGAAAAGTGGCATTTTAGGGTGTTTTGAAAGCATGGTAAAATAAGAGTCTACCATTAAGCCCACTTTTTCATCAAAATCAATATCCGTTCGTTTTAAGATGTCGGCTAGATTAATATAAATTAGTTTAGACACTATTTTAAATACGCCAAGAAACACCGCTTGCTTACTCTTAAAATAGTAATGCAGCAAGCCTTTATTGACTTTGGCTTCCTCTGCAATTTCTCGCATACTTACCCCATCAAACCCCTTCTCTTCAAATAATGAATGAGCGGTTTCTAATAATTTATCTTTTGTGTCTTTTGCCATTTTTACCCGTTTGGGTAACAAAGGTGCGCCATCCTTTTAGTTTGGCAATAACATTACACGTATTTTTTTAGCCAACTGGGTAACTATTACGCCAAATTAATTAGCAAACAGGCATTTAACCAATACATTATTTTTACCCGTTTGACTAATAAAATAGAGTTAACCCTGATTTTAGGCAAAAAAAAAGCCCCATTCAAATAATGAATGGGGCCCATTTATTAAGAATGTCTTAGTGCTTAACAATAATTTTAAGAGTGTAAGATAAATCCACTTTACTTACTTTAACGAGGTATAATCCATCTGTAAAATCAGTTACGTTAATAGTCATTTTTTCATCCGTAACTTCCCCCGAATAAATAGCTGTTCCTTTCATGTCAACAATAGTCAACTCCGAACCTAATAACTCTTTATTTATCATTAAATAAACGACATCAGAAGCAGGGTTTGGATATGCGTTTAACACATTTTCAATACCCACAATATCATTAATCGAAGTACATATATCCACGGCAACCGTTACTGTATCATATCCTTTACATCCGTCCGAATTTTCTGTAATAACAGAATAATCATTCGCGGTGTTAACATTAATAGTCTGAGTGGAAGCGCCATTACTCCATGTCCAAAACGAACCAGGTCCGCCATCTAAAACTAATATTACCGTATCACAAATAGTGGTATCTAAGCCTAGGTTAACTATTGGAGATGATAATCTCACAGCCATTCCTGTATCACTTGCAATACATCCTAATAAAGTAGTTTCAACCCAATATTGACCGCCATTGGTTATTGATATACTAGACGTTGTATCTCCAGATGACCACAAGTACGAAGCTCCAGTAATTGTATTTACAGATACACTACCCACTACATTATCACAAAACTGTAAGGCGTTTGTAGTTAAAATAACGGAAGGAGTTGGTTTTTCAATAGCAAAAGCGGTATCGTATCCCATACAACCACCAGGTGCGGTTACAGTAAGGAAAAATGTTCCAGGTTGATTAATTACCGTGGAATCACCAGAAGTACCATTACTCCATGCATAAACGTAACCCGCAACCACTGCTGCATTAACCGTTACGTCAAGGCCTGCACAATAAACTGCAGTATCTACTGTAATTTGTGCGAAAGGAGAACCTACCTGCACCGTAGAAGTTCCTGAGGTCATACAACCCATTCCATTAGTTACACTTACACCATACGTACCTGCAATTGAGATTACAAATACCGAATCAGTAGAGCCATCATCCCATATGTATGTATACGTAGGGTCATTATTGGCAACTAATCTTGCCGTATCTCCGTTACAAATCCCTATTGTTGGTGGCATCAAAATAGCTGGTGAAGGAATTTCACCAACTATAATTGTATCGAATGCCGGACATCCTCTCCCATCCGTAACTCTTACCCATGTGGTATCAACACTTGAAATAGCGTTTGCTGCAGTTGTAGTACCGTTTTCCCAAAGATATGATGACCATCCAGCAGGTGCTGTTATGGTAACACTTGAACCTGCACAATACACGGTATCATTTCCTAAATCAACAGTAGGCCATGAAGCAGGTCCGAAATTTGGTCGAATTGCCAACGCCACATTAAATCCCACTGACTCAAAGGAAGCCCAGCCAGTAGCGCCACCATCATACCATGTTACTCCAGGCTCATAATACTCAGAGGTATATCCCATGGTTAAATTATTTGTGGCTATTTGCTCCACAGCAAAGAAATATTTACCAGGAGCTAGTATTCTATCACATGGAAATTGTAATGTGTACCATGCACTTGCAATACTCGGAATAGAAAAATTAGCGGTTGAATCCATTAAAGCACCCGGAGTACCCGTTGTACTATCCCACGCATAAAGTTTCAGTTTAATATTATCTGATAAGGTTGGTCCAGTAAGTTTAAACGAAACTGAGGTTAAAGAATCTGCTGTAAAAACTTCAAACATTTGACCAAAAACACCCGTTGCACCAGTAAAACCAATACCCTGAGTCACGTTATCATTTTCTCTGGAGAATACCGTATCGGTTACCTCAAATGCATATTTAGCAGAATCATTTAATAAGTTAGGGTCTGTTTCTGCAATGGAAACATTAAAATCTGCTGTATACAAACCAATTGTGGTTGGTGTATACGATGTACTTAATACTACCGTATCTGTTACACCTGTAATAATACTGGCAATATTACCTGTCAAACTAGTGGTCCCGTTCACCAAGGCATCTACGGTTACATTTGTAATTGTACCCGTGCCTCCACTTTTCACCAAGCCAGAAAAATTCATCGGCTGAATTTGTGATTGTGGATACATATAATAATAGGTAGATGGAACAATACTCTCTAAAACCGCATCATATGGAGGTATCACTACCATACTTACATCGTCAATTGCCATATCACCCGACCAAGAGGCACCACAAACTGCTCTAAATTTCACTTTTACCGTTCCAGAAAAAGCAGCTAAACTTGTTACTTTATTTATCCAAGGATCTGTCTCAACGGCCTGATCAGGTCCAATCAGTGAATCTACACCAAGAACCCATGAAGTTCCGTTAAATACATCGATATACATATTACCCATTGATGTTCCAGCTCTATGATACCAAAAACTAAAACCAATTTGACTTCCAGTTAATGTAATATTAGGACTCGTTAATGATGCGGTATCTCCTGCAATCGCAGGTGTTGATGCTTCCACATACATATAAATACCTGCAGCGGTACCTACGGTATGATCTACTGCGGGTCCGGTCCCGCCAGAAATTGTCCCACCAGCATCTGCAATCCAGCTATAATTTGTGGTAGGAGAGCCTACCCATCCATTTGTAAAAGAACCTGTAGCTCCAGAAGCTAGTGTCTCAAAATCATAGGATTGTGCGTTTACGTTTAATCCGATAACCATTATAAATGCAAAAATGGCAGTTGTAAAAATATTTTTCATTGTTAGGAGTATTAAATTCAATTTGCATAAAAGTATACATAAATATCAACTTTAGAATTACAATCCTTACTTTATTGTTAATTCCTAATCCCTTGTAACATACTGTTTGACACCCAGATAAATATTACTTCCGGGAACGAATTAGATTATTAAATCAAAATCACCCACAAATACACCCATTTTAAGAATAGGATTATATAAGGGAATGGAAGAAGAACACATCCCATTAAAAAATTTAGAATAGGTAAAATCCACATGCTCCGTAGGACTCATGAAAAATCTAACCAACAAAGAAGTTTGTAATTGAACTACCCAAATGTAGAAGTAACAAAAATTGAATTTAACCCTGAAGTGATTTCTTTTACAGAAATTTTAAAAGCATTTTGAAAAGTTTATGCTCCTACCAGGTCCAATTACTCTTCTCTCATTTTGTTATACGCTACATGAGCAGAATCTTGAAGAGCTTTATTAAATGGGTCCTTATCTAATTCTTTAAGAATATTAGCATATTCAGGATAGCTAGAATAATAAAAGTCAATCAGTGTTTCTTTTGGTATAGCATAAAAAACAGCGACTAATCCTCCTATGATAAAAATTCTAGTAAAATAAGGACGTATCTTTTCCATGAATTTATCCTTTAACTGAAAGTATGAAACCAAAAATGCAATGGCAAAACCTGTAATCCCAACGGTTAACATTGGCCCATCTCCAGGATACATCATCACCTTAAATAGTATTCCAATTAACCCAATACTAAATACATAACCAAAAACTAAATTGGGTACTAATAAATTGTTTTGGTCTTTATCGGTAAATAATTTCTGAAGCCATTTTGGCGTTCCTGATTTGTTAATTACACCAGATAAAAAGTAGACAATAGAAAGACTTCCAACCCCAAGAATTATTAATGGATAGGCTCCCTGAAAGTGAAGAACCTTAAATAAGACGCCTAAAAAAATGAGTAAGACAAGAATTTTTTCAATCTTACGAATATCCATATTTCAATACTACTTTACGACTAGGCTCAAATGCTTAACATCTCCATTTGAGATTGCTTTTACTACATACACACCGGCAGGAAAATCGGATACATTTAATTCCTTACTTTCCCCTCTAACCATTTGGTTTAATACTATTTCACCAGCTAGATTGTATACCTCTATTTCAAAAGAGGATTTTTCTGCCCAAGAAATCACACAGCTATTAGTGGTTGGATTAGGAAACATCTGTGGACCTTGCTCATTTAATAATTCGGGAGTTGATACAAGTCCCCAATTTGCTTTTAAGGCAACAGATAAATTCGCCATTCCAGGTACATCTGTTTCAAAGGTTAATTGTTCATCTACTACTACATTAGATGTTGGGGTTGCTCTAACTAAAATTTCTACACCTTCCCCAGGTAATAAATCAATATCACTCATCGCATTTTCAAAAGAAAAATTAGCCGTACTTGAAATCGCAAAATTCTTTAAAATAAAAA
>CAXMPG010000020.1:0-14287 GCA_964195485.1 uncultured Desulfobacterales bacterium | reverse complement strand
TTATTCTTATTCTGGACCATTACTTACTTAGCGAAAAAATTCGTGAAGGAGGAAGAAATGACTACCGGAAGTATGATTGCCATTTTAGGGAGTTCATTACTTGGGAGTTTAACCTTTACGTTTTCTGATACCTTTTGGTTTAGTGCGGTAGAAGGTGAGGTTTACGGGATGTCTTCGTTTATGACTGCTCTGGTTTTCTGGGCAATCCTTAAATGGGAAAGCATTGCAGATGAACCACACTCTAATCGTTGGATAATTTTCATATGGTTTATTGTGGGTATCTCTATTGGAGTTCACCTCCTTAACTTACTTGCAATTCCGGCTATTATCTTTGTGTATTACTTCAAAAAATATAAGCCAACAGGAAAAGGAATGGCTATAGCCTTAATTACTTCGATTGGTATTTTAGGATTTGTACAAATGGTGTTAATTCCACAAATCATAAATATTGCAGCAAAATTTGAATTACTTTTTACTAACGGACTTGGAATGCCTTTTAATACCGGAGCTACGGTTTTAGGATTAGTTATTCTAGGTGGTGTGTCGTATGCTTTGTATTACACACAAAAAAACAACAAGGTTTTAGCCAACACACTAACACTTAGTTTTACTGTTCTTTTAATTGGTTATATGACTTTTGGAGTAATCATTATTCGTTCAAACGCGAATCCTCCAATTGATGAGAATAACCCCGAGAATATGGTAAACCTTTTATCTTATTTGAATCGTGACCAATACGGATCAAGTCCTTTGGCTTACGGATATTTCTTTGACTCTCCTCTAAACAGTAAAAACGGTTCTGCAGGAATGTACAAAGACGGAAGTCCTGTCTATTATCCAAGTGTGAAAACAGGTAAATACGAAGTTGCTGACGAACGTAAAAATAGCTTACCAAATTATGCGAGTGAATTCAATACTATCTTCCCACGTATGTGGAGTAGTAAAGCAAACCATAAATCAGCTTATAAAACATGGAGTGGTTTTAAAGGTAAACCAATCAAGTATAACAATCTTCAAACAGGCAAAAGTGAAATCATTAAAAAGCCAACATTTGGTGAAAACATCACCTATTTCGTAAACTACCAATTATGGTGGATGTGGGGTAGATATTTTGCTTGGAACTTTATTGGTCGTCAAAACGATGTACAAGGACATCATATTGATGCTGGTGGTTTAACTAACGGTAACGTGATGTCAGGTATTACCCCAATTGACGAAATGTTTTTAGGTAACTTAGATAATTACCCGGAAGACCTGAGTAAAAATAAAGCAATGAATTTTTACTATTTCTTACCGTTTATTATTGGTTTAATAGGATTGTTTTTTCAATCTAAATTTGACCAAAATAACGCGTTAGTTATCTTCCTATTATTCTTATTTACTGGAATTGCTATTGCGGTATTCTTGAACATGTATCCGTATCAACCACGTGAACGTGATTACGCATTTGTTGGGTCCTTTTATGCCTTTGCTATTTGGATAGGACTAGCTGTAATTGGAATTTACAGAGCTTTACGCGATAAAGTTTCAGGACCAATGCTTGCTGGTGGAATTACTGTTATTACCATATTAGCAGCTCCAGTATTAATGGCAACTCAAAACTGGGATGATCACGATAGAAGTGATAGATATACGGCAAGAGAAATTGCACGTAACTATTTAGAGTCTTGTGACCAAAATGCCATTCTATTTACAAATGGAGATAACGATACCTTCCCTCTCTGGTATTTACAAGAAGTAGAAGGCGTTAGAACAGATGTAAGAGTAGTTAACCTCATGCTATTAAACACCGATTGGTATATTGACCAAATGGCTAGAAAAGCATATGATGGAGAGGCTATACCTATTTCTATGACAAAAGACATGTACCGTCAAGGAACACGTGATTTCATGCACGTTTACCCAGACAAAAGATTAGATCAAGATGCGTATTACAATGTAAGAGACATTGTAAATTACATTACGGATGACAGTAAAAAAGTATCTATCAACCAAGGAACAAATGTGAATGTAATTCCAGTAAGGAAATTCAAAATAAAAGTTGATAAACAAAAGCTAATTGATAACGGAACAGTTTCAGCTGCAGATGCTGACAAAATTGTTAGTGAAATAAAATGGGATATTAAAGGAAACTACGTGATGAAAAATCATTTAGTAGTTTTAGATATGCTAGCTCATTTCAACTGGGATAGACCTATCTATTTTTCTATTACAATGGGTAAAGATTCTTTCTACGGATTATCAGATTATTTTCAACAAGAAGGATTTGCTTATCGTTTAGTTCCTATCAAAACGCCAACAGCTGGATACCGTGATTTTGGAACGGTTAATACGGATAAGATGTACGAAAGGTTAATGAATCAATTTAACTGGGGTGGGTATGAAAATCCGGAGTTATGGATGGATGAAAACAATCAACGTTTTATTACTAATATCCGTTTCACTTTTGTTAGACTAGCAGAGGCGTTAATCAAAGAAGGTAAAAACGAAAAAGCCAAAGAGGTTTTAGATCGTGTTGTTGAAGTTGCTGTGCATAAAAACTTCTCTTACAATGGCAGTATTATGCCAATTGCTGAAAGTTACCTGCGTGTTGGAGCAACCGAAGAAGGTTTAAACGTTTTAAGGTTAATGGTTGAAAATGAGCGTCAATATTTAGACTATTACGCGGATCAATCTAGAGAAGACCTCAAAGGGTTTGGACAAAAAGTGAGACAATCACTGGGTTTAATAGGTCAAACCACCATGATGGTTTCTCAAAATTTCCCACAAAGTCAAGAAGTTCAAGATGAGTTTAATGCTATTTATCAAGAATACGCAGAGCTTTTTCAAGGACTGATTTAATCAACGATATAGTTATAGAAAAGCGTTTATTCTCCGGAATAAACGCTTTTTTTATTTCTAGTCCAAATAAGTGTTTAGATAACACAGATTCACCTATTTGTAACCCTTATATTTGCAGTAATAAACAATAAATTATGAGAAAGATACCCGTGTTCGCAATTGCGTTAATTTCAGTAATTAGCTTCTACTCCTGTAATTCTTCAACCAAAGATGACAAAGTAGCTTCTCCACCTAGTATAGAGGTCGTTAAAGTCCTACAAAAGGATTTACCAATATATAAAGAATTTGTTGGCCAAATTTATGGGTATAAAGATATTCCCATAAGAGCTAGAGTTGAGGGTTTCTTAGAAAGCATTGATTTCATAGAAGGTTCACATGTAGACAAAGGACAATTACTATACACAATAGACTCTCAACCATTTCAAGCGGATGTAGCCGCAGCAAAAAGTAAAGTTGCAGAAGCGGAAGTTATGTTGGTTAATGCCAACAATGAACTTGCCAGATATAAACCATTAGCGGAAACGAAAGCCGTTTCGGAAAGTGATGTAGATGCCGCTCAAGCTACTAGAGATGCTTCTGAAGCATCATTAAATGCTGCCAAAGCTAATTTAGAAATGACACAAATCAATCTAAGTTATGCCACCATGAAAGCACCCATTAAAGGTGTAATTGGAAAAACTAACGCACGTATTGGAGAGTTTGTTGGTAAAGATCCAAACCCCGTTATTTTAAATACAGTTTCTAGATTGGATACGGTTAGAGTTCAATTTTTCTTGACTGAAAATCAGTATTTATTATTAGCCCGTTCATTTGCAAAAAGAACAAATAAAACAGTAGAGAAAGAAGACAAAGTGCAAATCGAACTCCTTCTTGCAGATGGATCTACCCATCCATTTGATGGAAAGGTTGACTTTATTAACCGGGAAGTAGATGCCGAAACAGGAGCTATTTTAGTTCAAGCAACTTTCCCTAATCCAAATTTAATTTTACGCCCTGGGCAATTTGCAAGAGTTAAAGTAAGAATGAAGCTTGAAAAAGGAGCCTTGTTAGTGCCGCAACGTTGCATAAAAGAACTCCAAGGTCAGTACTCTGCTTTTATTGTCAATAAGGAAAACAAAATTGAATCTCGCCAAATAAAAATCTTTGACACATTTGCAGATTATTATGTAGTAAGTGAAGGTTTAGTACCCGAAGACAAATTGGTACTAGAAGGCATACAAAAAGTGCGTTCAGGAATGGAAATAGTACCCGTAGTAACCGAATTCACTAGTCAATCTTTAATCAAGTAATTATGGCTGAGAATAAAGGAAACTTTTTTGTTCATCGTCCAATTGTAGCTATTGTAATTGCGATAATAATTGTCATCGTAGGAACAGTATCATTAATTGGGTTAGCCATTGAACAATACCCCAACCTAGCTCCTTCTGTTGTTGAAATAAGAGGGCAATATACAGGTGCAAATGCAATTAATGTAGAAGAATCTGTAGCTACTCCAATTGAGCAAGAAATTAATGGTGTAGACAACATGCTTTATATGAAATCTACCAATGCCAATGATGGCTCTATGGTAATTCAAGTTTCATTTGAAGTAGGAACTGACCCAGATATGAATACGGTACTTACCCAAAATCGGGTATCTGCTGCATCGGCAAAACTACCAGCTGAAGTGACTAAATATGGTGTTACCACTAAAAAGTCATTGCCCAATATTATGCTGGCGCTAACATTGACTTCTGATGGTAGATATGATCAAGATTTTCTTGGAAATTATGCCTTAATCAATATTAAAGATAAACTGGCTAGGGTTAGAGGAATTGGACGCGTTGACGTAATGGGCGCGGCAAATTATTCTATGCGTATTTGGATTAAGCCTGATCGCTTAGCACAAATGGGATTAACAGTTCCGGAAATAATTAGTGCCATAAACGAGCAAAATGTAATCGTTCCTGGTGGGAAATTTGGAGCAGAACCTGCTCCGCCCGGCACAGAGTTTACATATACCGTACGATTACCAGAACGTTTTAATTCGGCAGAAGCATTTGAACAAATTGTAATACGTACAAACCCAGATGGTTCTCAAGTAAAAGTGGGTGATGTTGCTACCGTTAACTTAGGCGTGGAAACATACAATATGATTCCAAGAGCCAATGAGCAAACCGCTGCAATTATTGCGCTTTACCAAGCTCCAGGCTCTAATGCCGTTGAATTAGCAGAAAACATTATTGCCGAAATGGATATTCTTGCGAAAGACTTTCCAGAAAGTATTCAGTACCAAGTAGGACTAGATACCACCCTACCAATTACTGCTGGTATAAAAGATATTATTGTCACCTTAATAATTGCATTAGTCTTGGTGATTTTGGTTGTTTTTATCTTTATTCAAGATTGGAGAGCCACATTAATTCCAACCCTAGCAATTCCGGTTTCGCTTATTGGTGCATTTATGTTTTTCCCAATGCTTGGTTTTACCATTAACGTACTTTCCTTATTAGGACTTGTACTGGCTATTGGAATTGTGGTAGATGATGCCATTGTAGTAGTTGAGGCAGTGCAAGTAAATATTGCCAAAGGAATGAATGCCAAAGAAGCAACTTTGGATGCCATGGCAAAAGTTACTGCTCCAGTTATTGCGACCACTCTTGTACTAATTGCCGTATTTATTCCTGTTGCCGGAATGGCGGGTATTACGGGTATATTATATCAACAATTTGCCATTACTATCGTAGTATCTGTAATCGTATCTTCTATAAATGCACTTACTCTTAGTCCTGCTTTATGTTCTCTTCTATTAAAAGAACCTAAGCCATACAAAGGTCCTCTGGGTTGGTTTTTTGGTAAGTTTAATAACTGGATGGATAAAAGTACAGATTCGTACATGAGTCTTACAAACGTGGTTACCAGAAAAATAAAACGCAGTGTCATTTTTATTGTACTGATGACGGTTGGTGCCGGTGTATTCACCAAACTTGTTCCTGGAGGGTTTATTCCAGAGGAAGATATGGGATACTTTTACGTTAACATTCAACTACCAGACGCAGCCTCCCTTCAAAGAACGGGTGCAATATCTAATGATGTAGAAAAGATACTGTTAGAATACCCGGAAGTTCAATTTGTTTTAAATGCCACTGGTTACAGCATGCTTACTGGTTCTAATATTCCTAGTAACGGCTTTATGTTTGTTACTTTAACAAATTGGGACGAGAGAGATATAACCGCCTCAGAAATGATTGATAAAATTAATCTACGGTTATCTCAAGAAATCAAAGGGGCTCAGGTTTTTGCTTTTGGGCCACCCGCAATTCCGGGTTTAGGAAATGGTTCTGGTTTTAGCGTAATGCTTCAAGATAAAGCCGGTAATACGCCTGAATATTTGGCAAAAAATAGCATGAGTTTTATTAAAGCAGCCAATGAACGTCCTGAAATTGGCAGAGCATTTTCTACATTTCAAGCCAATGTACCTCAAAGATTTATGGACATTGATAAGGAAAAAGCGCTTAAACTAGGAATAAAACTTAACGACCTATACACCACAGTTGGTGCTTTTATGGGAGGTGCTTATGTAAATGACTTTACTCGATTTGGTAGATTGTATAAAACATATATTCAAGCTGAACCAGAGTATCGTGTAGACGAAAAACAAATAAATAATTTCTTTATTAAAAACAATGTCGGTAAAATGGTTCCGCTAGCTACAGTGGCAACAATACGCCCAGTATCAGGACCTGATTATACTACTCGATTTAACTTGTATCGATCAGTAGAAGTTACTGGAGGTCCAGCAAAAGGATATACATCCGCACAAGCGCAAGCGGCTCTTAAAGAAGTTGCGGCAGAAGTTCTTCCAGATGACATGACGTATTCATGGAATGCAATGTCGTATCAAGAGGAAAAATCTTCTGGGTCATTAGCTATGATTCTAACCTTCTCACTCGTTTTTGTATTTCTAATTTTAGCTGCTCAGTATGAGAGTTGGTCCTTACCCCTTGCTATTTTACTGGGTACTCCGTTTGCTATTTTTGGAGCCATGTTCGCTCTTTGGGCAGCCCGACATTTTAGTCCAACATTTGAAAATAATATTTTCGCCCAAGTCTCGCTGGTCATGCTTATTGGAATGGCAGCAAAAAATGCTATTCTTATTGTAGAATTTGCAAATGATGAATTTAAGAACGGAATGAGCTTATTCGATTCTGCAATGGCCGCTGCAAGGTCAAGATTTAGGCCTATTTTAATGACTGCCTTTTCTTTTATTCTTGGGGTGTTTCCATTGGTTGTAGCATCTGGTACCGGATCAGAATCTAGAAAAGTAATGGGAATGGCACTATTGGGAGGAATGTCGCTAGCTACTTTGTTAGGTGTTTTTCTCTACCCAATGCTATTTGTTGCCATCGGTAAATTATTCAATTACACAGAACAACGAGATGCAAAAATTGCATTAGAAAAAGTGGATTTAGCTAACAAATTAGAACAGGAGGAACAAGCATGAGAAATATAAAACACATCCTGTACCTATCTATTTTTTCTCTTTTAGCCATAAACTTATCTAGTTGTAAGTTTGGACCTAATTTTTCAAAACCTGAACCACCTACAAATGCGCATTATTTAAATGATTCGCTACAAACAGATAGCGTTGTAAATGTTGCTTGGTGGGAAATGTTTGAAGACCAAATGTTGGATACGCTTATTAAAACAGCGTTAGACTCTAACAAAGATATCTTAATTGCAGCTTCAAGAATTGAAGAATACAAAGCCACTGTTGGATTAAAAAAAGCAGATACCTGGCCTGCATTTGGATATCAAGGAAATGGAAATTATGGAACTTATAGTGGTTTTTTAACTTCTGACCCAAATGGTTCAGCTTTTGGCGGATTAGCGGTTAACTGGGAAATAGATTTCTGGGGAAAGTATAGACGTGCCACAGAAGGCGCTAAAGCAGATTTGCTTGCAAATGAGTTTAGTAAGAGAACCATTCAAATTACCCTGATTTCAGATGTTTCAACCTCCTACTATTCTATCCTGGATTATCAATGGAGAAAACAAATTTCGGAGAACACTATTCTTCTTCGACAAGAGAATGTCAATATCATAAAGCAGAAATTTGATGCTGGGTTAGTTCCTGAAATTGATTTAAATAATGCGGAATTACAATTGGCTATTGCCATGGCTGCGGTGCCGCAATACGAACGTTTTATTGCCTTTGAGCAAACTAAGATGAGTACTTTACTTGGTATGAATCCAAGGCAAATTTTGGTAGGTGATTCATTGGCAGACCAAGGTTTACCACCCGTTATTCCTGCAGGAATTCCTTCGGTGTTATTACAAAGAAGACCAGATATTGCGTATAGTGAAGCAAAATACCATTCGCAAATGGCACAAATTGGAGTGGCACAAGCAATGCGGTTTCCGTCTATTGGACTAACCGGTGTACTTGGAGGCGCATCTGGGCAGTTATTCGGAGTTACTACTACCGGACTAGCTTGGAGTGCAGGAGCAACTCTAGCCGGACCAATCTTTCAATGGGGCAAGAACAAAAGACGTGTTGAAATTGAGACTGCACGAACCGAACAGGCTAAGAGAGAATACGAAAAGACAGTCATTAATGCCTTTAAAGAAGTAGAAGATGCATTGATTTCTGTAACTACCTATGCAAAAGAATTAGAAGCGCGTGAAAAACAAACTAAAGCAGCATTGAATGCCCAAAAGTTAGCACAATTAAGATATGACAAAGGAGTAACCAGTTACCTTGAAGTAATTACGTTACAAGGTTATGCTTTTGACGCAGAGCTATCTTTATCTTCTACACGAAGAGCGTTATTTGAATCATACATAAAATTGTACAAAGCCTTAGGTGGTGGTTGGATTTCTGAAGAAGAAAAGAAAACGGCAGAAGAAAATACGCAACAACCAAACGACCTACCTTTGTTGCCTCCAAAAGGCAATTAAGAATAATTTATCGCATAAAAAAGGCTCCGTTATTAGTAACGGAGCCTTTTTTATTAAATTATTTTTTCTATTTATCTCGTAAAGAAAGCAATGGAATTTTTGATTGAAATGCCAATTGTTCTGTTACTGACCTTTTAAATAAGCTCTCCCAGAAAGAAGCTTCTTTAGGTATCATTACCACAATATCAGCATCAATTTCCTTAACGTAAGAATCAACTCCATCTGCTACATTATGAGATTCAATCACGTTGAACTTTCTTTCTCTACCCGAAAAATAATTATTCAAGGGTAATTTCTCTACCTCTTTTTCTAAATCAATTTCTGAATGACTTTTAGCTACATATACAATGTGTATTGTTGCATTTGCTTCTTCAGCTAAGGCACAGATTGGTTTTAAAATTTCGGCATTTTCTAATCGTTGTAAATCTGTTGCGTATACAATGTTTTTAATCGGTCTATATATCCAATTTCTTGGAACAGAAATAACGGGAATAGAAACATTCTCGATCACAGACTGCGTATTACTTCCAATTAACGCTTTTTTTAATCCGCTAGCACCATGAGTTCCCATTACTACAAAATTCACAATTAACTCATTACATGTTCTTGAAATAGAGTTTTCTAACGTTCCGTAGCGAGATACGCAGCTAATATTTAGATTAGGGTATTTTGCTTTTAATTTTTTCAGTTCTATAGATAAATCACGCTCCGATTCTTTAGCCATCGCAGATTCAAGGTTCATCATAACACCACCAGAAGCCCCAACCTTAGGCATCTCATAACTGTTGAGCAAAATCATTTCTAAATCATCGTGATGATTAACTAACTGATATCCATAATCAAAAGCTGCTCTTGCGCTTTCTGAAAAATCGGTTGGTATTAGAACTCTCATAGACTTAATATTTTGGCTCTAAATTAATAAATATGATTATTTGGACATCACTTTTTTTGTAATGAATTTCAATTCTTCTACACTTTCTAATGGACTTACCCATAACGTGTTCTTATTCAAGTTTAAGATATCCGCTAAATGCTCCGGGTCTTCTCCTGAATAAGGGTAAATAGCCGGACTTGAAACATGTTGTTTTAAGTAATCAACTAATAATTTTTGAGAATTAGAGGCTCCTCCCCTTTCATTAAATTCTTGCAAATCCAGTAAATTCAGACTAACGCCTTCACACTTGTCGCTGTAAACATGACAAAACTGTTTCACCGTAGCAATCGTGTTAACTTGATCTGTTTTAACCAAAATAATATTCTCCGCTTTTTTAAAATTCTCAGATAACAATACTTTCGGACAACAAACCTTTGCGTATTTTCTACCTACAGAATAGTTCTGGAATAAAGGGTAAATATGCTTTTTATATACCGACACGGTACTCACCAAAGTATCAGAGAAATCGCAATATGTAGTTAACTGTTTACGGGTAAAATGATCTATAGTAAACGCATTAATATTGGTTCTTGTTTCTGGAAATTCTTTCTCTAAAATCTCTTTAATCTTAAGTCTATACCCACTGTGAATGGCACCTAACTTGGCCATTGCATGCGTGAGTTTTACATCTATAGCTTTTTCCGGTTGAACACAATGGGTTCCAAGCCAAAGTATATTTAACACGTTCTTTTCTTCCCCAAAACTGTTTAGGACAAACCGCAAAGCACTTAATCCACCTTCGGTATCATCTAAGGGTACCACCATTTGTTTTAAAGCCATAACCAAATTATTTCGTTAATACTTAAGAAGTGTGACTTTAGTCATTTTCCTTTTAGCATTCCAAAGCTAAAAAAAAGTAAGCGTTATTCAACTGATCGTTATCAGGAACTCAAATGATATAAGAACACATTTTTTAATGCGTTGACTCCAACTTTTCTTTTACAAACTGAATGGATTTTTCAATCAATGTATACATAATTTGGTCATTCTTAATAAATGGAACTTCCTTGCGGAAGTTGGTATGAATAGACTCCAATACCTCACTAGATTTTGCTGGACGCCTGAACTCTAAAGCTTGTGTACCAGCAAATAACTCAATACCTAAAACACGTTCTACATTTTGAACAACATCATACATTTTCACCGCTGCATTAGCTCCCATACTCACGTGATCTTCTTGTCCATTAGAAGAATCAATGGTATCTACCGAAGATGGCATACATAACGATTTATTTCTACTTACGATACTAGCTGCAGTATATTGAGGAATCATAAACCCTGAATTTAATCCTGGGTTTGCTACTAAAAATGCCGGTAAGTCTCTTGTGCCCGAAATCAATTTATACACTCTTCGCTCAGAGATACTACCCATTTCTGCCATAGCTATGGCTAACTGATCGTAAGCTAAAGCTAACGGCTGACCGTGAAAGTTACCAGCCGAGATAATTTGATTCTCATCTGGAAAAATAGTTGGATTATCAGTTACCGAATTAATTTCATTGGTTACTATCTTTTCTATAAATGCTAAAACATCATTGGTCGCTCCATGTACTTGAGGTACACAACGAAATGAATAAGGATCTTGAACATGTTTTTTAGCTCGACTTATTATCTCACTCCCATCCGTTAAGCTTCTTATTTCTCTCGCTACTTTTAACTGTCCCGGTTGTTTTCTAACCAGGTGTGGCAAATCACTAAATGGTTCAATTCTACCATCAAAACCATCCATTGAAATAGCCATAATTTTATTGGCTTTAGACCATAATTTCTTTGACCAATCCAATACATAAACACCATAGGCACTCATAAATTGAGTCCCATTAAGTAGTGCTAAACCTTCTTTGGATTTTAAGGTAATTACATTCCAGTTATTTTCATTTAATACCTGTTCTGCAGCCACCTTTTTTCCTTTGTAATGAAACTCACCCATTCCAATAATAGGTAAAGATAAATGCGCTAATGGAGCTAAATCACCCGATGCACCTAATGAACCTTGCGTATAAATCACTGGCAAAGCATCAGTATTATAAAAATCAATTAATCGGTTCACTGTTTCTAATTGCACCCCAGAATGGCCATAAGATAACCCTTGAACTTTTAATAACAACATCAACTTTATCACCTCTTTTGGCACTTCATCTCCCGTACCACAGGCATGCGACATCACCAAATTAGATTGTAATTGAGATAAATCTTTCGTAGAAATACTTTTATCGTGCAAAGAGCCAAACCCCGTATTAATACCATACACTGGTACATCAGATTTTTCTAAAAACTCATCTAAAAAAACACGACATTTCGCTACTGCAATAGCAGATTCGTCAGATAACTTTAACTTCTTTCCACTTTTTACAATGGCTATAACCTCATCTATTGAGATTTCTTTACTTGAAATATGATGGTAATCCATAGCTATATCTTTTATTTAGTGCGTTAATTAACCCAATAAAGTTTGAACTAATTTTTCTGTAGAAACCGTTTCTTGTTCTCCAGTATTCATATTTTTTAATTTGATGGTATCCGAATTCATTTCCTCGTCACCTACCATAGCCACAAATGGAATGCTTTTATCGTTCGCATATTTCATTTGTTTTTTCATTTTAGCACTATCAGGAAATAGCTCTGCATTTATACCTGCTTCGCGAATAACATTCAACAGGTTCAAACAATGAAAAGCTTCTTTCTCGCCAAAATTTACAAACAACAATTGAGTAGAGTCAGAAGTATATGAAGGAAACAATCCTTTATCTAACATCAAATCATAGATACGATCCGCACCAAAAGAAATACCAACACCACTCATATCTTTTAACCCAAATACCCCGGTAAGATCATCATAACGACCACCACCACAAATACTCGAATTAAAATCGTTGTGCGTAACTTCAAAAATAGCTCCAGTATAATAATCCAAACCGCGCGCTAAAGTAAAATCAGGAACAGCATTATCTACCCCTAATGCTTTAGCAGCATCTAGCATAAAGCCCAATTCATCTAATCCTTTTTGACCTATTTCAGAACCATCTAAAACCGTACGCATTTTACTTAAATCCGTTTCGCCTTGCAGGGCAAGAACCTCCGCTATTTTTGAAATAGCATCTTCTGGAATATTCTTTTCTCTTAATTCCTTTTCCACCCCTTCTACACCAATTTTATCTAGCTTATCAATAGCTACGGTAATTAAACCAAAATTTTCAGTTTGATCTGCCACCTCTGCTAAACCGGCTAATATCTTTCTATTATTTACGCGAATCGTAACATCAGGCAATCCTAATTTGGCAAACCCTTTGTTTACTAATTGAATTAGTTCCACTTCGTTTAACAAGGAAGTACTTCCGATAACATCTACGTCACACTGATAAAATTCTCTGTAGCGTCCTTTTTGAGGTCTATCAGCTCTCCAAACCGGTTGAATTTGGTAACGCTTAAACGGAAAAACTAAATCGTTTCTATTTTGTACTACGAAACGTGCAAACGGAACCGTAAGGTCATAACGAAGCGCATCTTCACTTAAAACGGATAAAGGAGTATCAGCGTTATTTTTCAATTTATCAATCCCTCTTTGCAGTTTCTCACCTCTAGCTAGAATCTTAAAAATTAATCGGTCGCCTTCTTCTCCGTATTTACCCGTAAGCGTTTCCAGTTTTTCCATTGCCGGAGTTTCAATAGGTTGAAACCCGTATGTTTGAAAAACGTGTTTTAAGGTATCAAAAATGAAATTTCTACCCAACATTTGTTGTGGTCCGAAATCACGCGTACCTTTTGGAATTGCTGCTTTTGCCATGTGTCAAATTTGGTTGCAAATATCGCAATTTTGAGGGGATGTAAACGAGGATTTATTCCAAAAAAAATCCCCAGATAATTCTGAGGATGATTTTCTAATTTAATATTGATTCTTGTTGACCAAGTGTTTCGTAGCAACGAACAGACAAAGCCCCAGAATAAGCCATTATACTGGCAATAGTTTGTTTTTTTGGTACAATCCTTTCTTGCGCAGAAGCATCAATAGCTTCCTGATTTAGAGATTTTTGACCATGAAATTCTTCGTGTATTGTTATATCCATATATCGGTTTAATGTTTAACATGTCCATCAAACGAAAGGGAGCAACACTTATTGCCTTTTCATTAAACTAAATTATTTAAATGCCTGAAATAAGCCTTCAACACATTATACTATTCGAATTTTAAAACCTCAATAGCTCTACTTGTATCACCTAAAGTCAATACGTATTCTGACAAATTTGATTTTGCATCCACATTCTCTTCAAAATCTTTAATCAAACTTAGTATTTGAATATTTGATTTTTCGCATGATACTTTTTCCATCACACATTGTTTTAAAAGCGACTTACATAATCCTATTCGAGCAAAATAGTTTTCTGGTTTGAAATCCACCGCCAATTCAAACTGAAAAATGGCATTATGAAATTCATTCTTTTCTAACCATTTGTATCCGTCAGAAATATAGTAGTTAAACTGTTCTTCTTTTCTTATCCTCTCTTGTGCTGCTCTATCCTTTTCATAAGTATTGGAATATTTACCAACCATAATAGGATTACTATAAATTGAAA
>CAXMPG010000019.1:0-42301 GCA_964195485.1 uncultured Desulfobacterales bacterium | reverse complement strand
ATCTATTCCATGTACGGGTCTAGAAAGCATAGAAAGTTTCTCTAAAAGGTTTTGCCCTTCAATCAACCCTCCTGGTAAAGAAACACCCGTTTTATTAATATCTAACTCCGTTAAAAACGTACCATAATACGCTTTTTCCGTTACGGTAATCTCACTTAGTTTCACGGTGTTAGAAAGCACCATATCCCAATCTGTGGTGTCAGAGATTTGCTCCATTTCACTCACCGTATACCCCATAGCGTATAGTGCACCCACAATACTACCCATACTTGTACCGGTAATATAATCGGGTTTAATTCCCGCTTCTTCCAGTAATTTAATGGCTCCAATATGCGCAAAACCCTTTGCTCCACCACCGCTTAAAACCAAACCAATAGTTGGTCTCTTTTTGGCATTTTTAATGGATGCATTTTGTGAAAATACATTTCCAGTAAAAAGAGATAAAAATAATATGGCGTAGAACTTAAACATACTAGTGCTTTTTACATGAATTTTGATTTATCAAGCCCTAACCAAGCTAATGGCGAATTACAATAAATATCTTCTACCTGTTTATCCGTTAAGCCCATGTCCAAAATAAATTTCCCTATTTCTAAATCACCAAGCGGAAACGGATAATCACTACCCAAAGTTATTTTCTCTGTACCTATTCTTTTAATAATATAATGCAGTAAATCTGGATCGTGGGTAATGCTATCTACCCAAAATTTCCCAAAATACTCTCTTGGGTTAATTGGGTTATCAACCGCTACCAAATCAGGGCGGCAATTAAAACCGTGTTCTAAACGCCCAATAGTAGGAATCAACGAACCACCGGCATGAGAAAACATAACTCTTAACTCTGGGAATTTCTCAAACACACCACCAAAAATCATGGATGCCGCAGCGCGTGCAGTTTCTGCGGGCATACCCACTAACCACGGCAACCAATATTTTTTAATTTCGTTAAACCCCATCATATTCCATGGGTGTACCATAATGGCCAAACCTAGTTCTTGACATGTTTTCCAAATTGGAAAGAACACCTGTTCGTTAAGGTTCATATCATTAATATTCGATCCAATTTGGATTCCAGCTAAACCAAGTTCTTTTATCCGATACAATTCCTTTACAGATAAATCCACATCTTGCATGGGTAGTGTTCCTAACCCGATGTAATTTTTAGGGTTATTTGCTACCGTGTTTGCAATATCATCATTTAAGAATTTTGCGACCTCATACCCATGCTCTGGCTTAGCGAAATAGGCAAACAAAACAGGCACAGTACATATTACCTGAACTTGTGTACTTGATTTTAAATAGTCTTCTATTCGCGTAGCTGGATCAAACAGGTTTGGCTCTACCGTTCTAAAAAACTTATCACCTTGCATCATATCAACTTGGTCACTATCATGGTGATGGTCTAATCTAATAAAGCCCTCATAACCAAATTTTTTCGCAAAATCTGGAATATGCTTTGGCATTATATGCGTGTGAGAATCTATCTTAAGTCCGGTGTACTTGCTCATTCGTATGTTTTGAAAATTGTAAAATTGTGATGTGAAAAAATGAGTACCAATAACCTCATTAAATCATGGTTCAATGTAATCTAATCGGTAAATCTTTCGTCCGTTTCCATTACATGGCCGCATTTCTTACATTCCAACAAATCTTTAGAATTATAAAATTCTTTAAATCGTGGTAAGAAGTCTTTCTCAATACTATCTAAATGAAAGAAAGTAGTGTGAAGATTATTATTACAGTTATCGCAGTACCATAAAAGGCCATCTTTATGACCCGGTTGGCGTTTTCTTTCAATAACCAAACCTACTGAATCGGCTACTCGAATAGGAGAATGAGGAACACGAGGAGGAAGCAAAAACATTTCTCCTTCTTTAATATCTAATTCAATAGACTTTCCATTTTCTTGATATAAAACTTTCATGTCGCCTTTCAACTGAAAAAACAACTCTTCTGTTTCATTAAAGTGATAATCTTTACGGGCATTGGGGCCACCAACAACCATTACAATATAATCACCCGAGTCAATATACAATTGCTTATTACTTACTGGAGGCTTTAAAAGATCCTTATTATCTTCTATCCATTGCCACAAATTAAAAGGTTTTGCTATTGCCATAATGCTGATTTTTGTTACGCGTAAAAGTAAACATAAGATAGCGTTAATCAATAAACATATATAATACTCATTGATTTGTGAAACCTTACATTTGTCCAACCAAAATCAATTAGAATGAATTTAGATTTATCAGGAAAACGTGCCATGGTTTGTGGCAGCACACAAGGAATTGGAAGAGCCGTAGCCGAAGAATTAGCTCAAATGGGAGCGGAAGTAATCTTAGTTGCGCGTAATGAAGAAAAGCTAAAAGCAGAAGTAGCTAAACTGCCAAATAACGGTGTTAATCATAGTTATTTATCTGCTGATTTCTCTGACCCTTCTACTTTAAAAGATGTTGTTGATGGCTTTGTAGCGAACGAAAAATCTATTCATATTTTGATTAACAATACTGGAGGTCCAGCAGGTGGATTAGCTATTGATGCCGATTTAGAGTCTTACAGAATGGCTTTTAATCAACATTTAATTGCCAATCAGATTTTAGCACAGGCATTAGTTCCTGGAATGAAAGAAAACGGATTTGGACGTATTGTAAATATTATTTCTACCTCTGTAAAAGCGCCATTAAACGGGCTAGGAGTTTCTAATACTATTCGTGGTGCGGTAGCCAATTGGTCTAAAACTTTAGCCAATGAATTGGGTCAGTTTAACATTACAGTTAATAACGTATTACCGGGCGCTACCAATACAGCAAGGTTACAATCTATTGCTGAAAATAAGTCTGCAAAAACCGGACAATCACCAGAAGAAGTACTTGCTGGCATGGCGGCAGTTGTACCTATGAAACGAGTAGCTGAGCCAGATGAGGTCGCAAATGCAGTCGCATTTTTAGCATCTCCCGCAGCTAGCTACATCAACGGAATTAACATCCCAGTGGATGGAGGAAGAACTCCTACTTTGTAACACCATTTTACTAAACTAAAAAAGCCCGAAATTTCAATAGAAATTTCGGGCTTTTTTAGTTTTATTTTATCCTTAAATGATTTTCCAAGCAACAGAAAGTGTAAGTAAGCTATTGCTTAATTTAGTATGTTGATTAGCGTTCTGTACTTCATAATAATCACCTATTGCACCTTGGTATCTTAAATCAAATAGGAAAAGTGGAATATCTAATGAAATACCGCCAGTAGCAGAGTAGAATGCATCTACATAATTTGCTTTATCTAAATCACCAAACTTGCCAATGTTCCATGAGGGTATCAAACCCGCGTTTAAACGTACTTTAACCACTTTTAAATCAATCAATTTATATCCAATAATTATTGGGGTATCAAAAGAGTAAAAATTTATTTTTTGTTGAGAATTTACGTCAAAAACTTCTCCTTTTCTACTGGTTAGTAAAGCTTCTCCTTGTAAGTGAATCTTTTTAATCTTCACACGCACTAATCCTCCAAACTGAACAGTAACTGCATTATTAAATGATAGATCTAGCGTATCAGACTCAAAACCATTAAAATTATAATTGGTTCCAAATTTTAACCCGAGATTAATCTGTGAGAATACTGTTTGTGATACAAACAGAAAAGCTGATAAAATTATGATTCTTGAAAATTTCATGGTACTATTTATTTAGTGCAAATCTATCTACTTTTCAATAACCATACCATTACGTACAAATTTTCACAAAAAAAAGTCACCTAGTTAAACCATTAGGTGACTTTTTCAATTTTCTGAGGCTTATTGCTAGCCCTTTTTCACAATAAGCTTAAAGCCTTTACCGTGAACATTAATAATTTCTAGGTTAGTATCTGGACGTAAATACTTTCTTAATTTAGTAATATACACATCCATACTACGTGAATTAAAATAACTGTCGTCACCCCAAATCGCTTTTAAGGCAAACTCACGTTCTAATACTTCATTTTTATTTTGAGCTAATAATTTTAATAATTGTGATTCTTTTGACGTTAATTTTTCACTTACGCCATCATTAATTAAAGTTCTTTCATTTGGATTAAAAACAAAAACTCCAACTTGTAAATCTTTAGTCCCTTCATCTTCCAGTACATCACTTTTAGTTCTTCTTAAAATTGCGCTTATTCTAAGCAACAACTCTTCCATACTAAACGGTTTAGTAATGTAATCATCTGCTCCAAGCTTAAAACCCTCTATAGTATCTTCTTTCATAGACTTCGCAGTCAAGAAAATAATAGGGATTTTACGATTCAACTTTCTTATTTCAGAAGCCATAGTAAAGCCATCTTTTCTTGGCATCATCACATCAGAAATTACTAAATCGTACTCTTTTTTAGTAAAAGCATCAAAACCCTCTTGACCGTCTACACATAATTTTACATCGTAATCTTTTGCGCGTAGGTATTCAGCTAGAATAGTACCTAAATTGGGATCATCTTCAACAACTAGTAATCTGAAATTTTGCATAATAATTATTTTTCTGGTTCTAAAGTATTTGATTTTTTAGCCAATGGTAGGTAGATGATAAAAGTAGATCCTTTTCCTAGAACACTCTTTACTTCTACTGATCCGTTATGCCTAGTGACTATGGTTTTAACATAATTTAAGCCCAGACCGAAACCTTTCACGTCATGTAGGTTCCCGGTAGGTACCCGATATAACTTTTCAAACACCTTTTTAGAATGTTCTGGTGCGATACCAATTCCGTTATCAGAAACTTTAATTGCAATTTGATTAACCACATTCAACACCTCAATACTAATCTCCGGGTTTTCACGGGAGTACTTAATGGCATTATCCATTAAATTGTAAAGCACATTTGTTAAATGAACTCGGTCGCCTGTAAAGTTATAGTCACCAGAATTATCGATATCGACTTCTACTCTGCCTTGACGCTCTTTCACTTTCATGTCCATTTTGTTTACCACCTCGGTAACCAATAGCGCTATATTTAATGCCTCCTCTTTTAATTTGAATGCATTACGATCTAGGGCAGCACTTTGAAGAACTTCTTCCACTAACATACCTAAGCGTTTATTTTCTTCGTTAATCATCCCCAAATAACGACTAAGTAAATTCTTATTTCCTGACATTGCTGGATCATTTAAAACCTCCACCGCTAAGGAAATAGTTGAAATTGGTGTTTTCAACTCATGCGTCATATTATTAATGAAGTCGTTCTTAATCTCCGAATTTTTCTTTTGGATAATAATGGCTTTTACCGTCCAGTAAAAGATGTAGATTATTACCAGAACCACCAATAGAGAGGTGAGCAACATAAAAATAGTTGATTTTAAAATAAAACCTTTCTCTTTAGGGAAATAGACTTTTAAATACCCCGGTTTTCCAACTAAATCGTTTTTAAACAATCTGGTTTTGTAAATGGATTCTTTTAGTTTTTCACTCGCATCTGACCTATTTCCAAATCTAAAAATTCCATTTTCATCAAAAACCCCGAATTGAAATTTCGTTTTAACTCCTCTCTCAAACAAGGCGAGGTGTAAAATAGAATCCAAGAACAAGGAGTCAATTCGTTCTTCTAATTTTTCCGAAAAATTAATTCGTGTTAGACTCTTTGCTATCTCGCCTATGAAGGCTTTTTTATTCTCAATTCTAGTTTCTAATTCCTTGTTCAATGAAATCCCTCGATAGGCTCTTCCTCCACCGTTACCAAACGACCAAACTTCACTATCTACTTCAATACCAAACTTAGGCAGCTCTTTGTTTATAGTCTCTTTAGTATCTGAAATCTTAATTCCGTCCTGTTCCTCAGAAATTGAAATTTGCACCTGTTCACCATCCTGAACATATCGCTCTACCATCATGTATTCATAATTGGTATCACCACCCGCTAAGTTTATTTTATCCTCCGCATTATCATCAATAAAAAGGTAACGGTTTTGTTCTTGCGCCTGAATCATAGAAGCGGCTTCGTGTCGCATTAAATAATCAGAAACAGATTTTAAGGCGTCCGTAACGTTTCTACTAAATTCTTCTTTGCGTAATTCAACGGAACTCTGCACCCAGTAATACTGCATTCCAATTAATGCAATTACCGCTACGGCAATTGCTACTATAAGAACTCGAATGATATTGTTTTGCATTGTTCAAACAAAAATAACTTTAAACCTTACTGATACTTGGCTTTAACGTAATTTAACATCCGTTAAGTTATGCTTAACAATACCATATTAAGAAGTAACATACTTTTGAAGAATCATTTCCACTGCTACCATTTATTTACATCAATACACCAATTATGAAAAATAAAATTCAAGCAGCACTAATTATGATGACTTTGGGATTTGCCACTTTCGCTTTCAGTGAGAAATCAAATTCAATCCCAGATATTGCGCCCATTAATGCGTCCCAATTATTAAAAATGGCTTCTGGTTTTGGAATGCGAACTCATCCTGTTTCAAAAACTAAGAAAATGCACAACGGTATTGATTACGTATTAGAAAAGGGTGCTCCCGTAATGGCAACTGCTGATGGGAAAGTAATCCTTGTGGAACGCCTAGAAACAGGTAGAGGTAATAACATTACCATTGAACACATCAATAACGTGAAGACCAGTTACTGCCATTTAGACGAGATTAAAGTAACCCTTAATCAGGTGGTTTCACAAAAAGACCTGATTGGCACAGTCGGTTCAAGTGGTCAGTCCACAGGACCACATTTACATTATGAAATTGAAGTTGATGGAATAAAAGTTAACCCTAATTCATACATCAAATAATAAAACTTCTATTATGAGAAATTTAATTAACAACACATATACGCTACTCCCAGCATTTGCAATTTTGATCTTAGCTACACTTACAAGCTCCATTGCTTTTGCACAATCCACGGAAGAACAAACCACATCTACAAAGGTTATTATTACCACAAACACGGATGAAAACGAATCTAGATCTGTTGATATAGAAGAAGTAAATGGGGAGAAAATAGTGACCATTACCACAACCAAAAATGGAAAAACGACCATTGAAAAATATAAAGGCGAAGAAGCTGATGCCTATTTGGAAGAACATAACGAAACCATGGTTGTTGAAATAGACGACCTAAACTTGGAGGATATGCAATTCACCTTTGATTTGGAAGGCATGAATAAAGGGGATGAAAAAAAAATAATTTTCAAAACTAAGACCGATGAGAACGACTCTCAAAACAGTCATCAGATAATTTGGACTACGGAAGGTAACGAAGAAGTGAATATTGAGTTCGAAGATCTAGATGTTGAAATCAATGAAAGTGAAGATGGGGAGTCGATGAAAATTGAATGGAGTTTTACAGATAAAGATGGTCAAAAAATAGAGAAGGTTATTGTAATGAATGATGCCGAAATAGAAAGCTCAATGGAAGCGGTAGAGACTCTTTTAGAAGATATGAACGTTAATATTGAGATGAACTTTGAAGGAACCAATACCAGCGATGAAAATGAAGAACCAGTAGTTATTACTAGGAAAATCGTAATCGCAAAAAACACTAGCCAAAATGAAGTGGAGAGTTCATCTATATTTAAAAGTATTGAGGTTACTCCAAGTACTTCCAGCCAAGAATTAAAGATAAATTTTGAGCCTAAAAATAAAAGCAAAATAAAAATTAGTGTTTCTGACAATGAAGGAAATGTGCTTTTTATAGATAGTTATAATGGCAAGTCATTCTATTCTAAAACTATTAAAATACCCGATTATAAGGGTGTGATTATGGTGAAAATAGAACAAGGTAACGAGGTTGAAATAAGGAAGCTTATTTTGAAATAGTTTTTTTCGTGATTTCAGCGTAGTTAGTTAGGCAACTACAATGATCAAAAAAGGAAGGTTTTGGACAGCCTTCCTTTTTTTATGCAATTCAATTTTGGGCATTTGATTTGCTTACATTTGTAAAACACAAATAAAACTAAAATGACTTTACGGTTAATATTCTTTATTGGTTTCGTTTCTTTTTCGGTTGGTTTAGTAGGGCAAGTGGAAGAAAACGACTGGAAATCATTTCCGGTAAAAGATTCATCAAAAATTGTAGGTAGTGAAGGTATTTTAACGGATTCTATTCCTACTACCGTGACTGTTATTCCTCAAAAAAAAACAGTTAAACCGGGTACCTCTTCCTTTTCTGCATCAGCAGAAATTATTGAATGGAATGAAAAATATACAGATCAATCTAAAAATAACACTAAAATAAAAGGGTATACCATTTTACTTTTTTCCGGTTCGGGAGCGAATAGTAAATTAAAAGCTAGAAATACGTTGATGCACTTTGATAAGAAATATCCCGGTTGCCAATCACATTTAGCGTGGAAAAGTCCAAATTACGAAGTAAGAATTGGTGATTTTAGAACTAAACTAGAGGCTGAAAAATTACTACAAGAAATAAATGAGGAGTTTCCGACTGCCTTTGTAAAAGCAGATTTTATTGAATTGCCTTTACTAGACCCTTTAAAAATTGAAAAGCTTTAATCCGTTACTTCGGCCTTAGAATCTTTTCGTAATTTATATACTAAGCCAAGAGCTAATAAAGCTACAAGTCCATAAGGAAAAGCCATTAGATAAACAATCCCGTTATTGATTCCGGAACCTTTACCTGAAATATCGCTTTCCACGACTGCACGACACATACTACATTGTGCAGTTGCCCATTGACTAGTCAATAAGAAAAAACTAAATACTATTGCTTTAAAAAACCTCGAATTCATCATTGTCTCTGAATACTACAAAGTAAAATCAATTGGAGTAATTATAACCCGTAATATGGAGAAATCATTAAGTAAACAATAATTCCAGTAATGGAAACGTATAACCAAATTGGATACGTCCATTTCGCCAATCTTTTATGCCCAACAAAATCACCCTTTATAGCTTTTGCAAAAGTAAACAACACCATTGGAGCCAAGACCGCAGATAAAATGATATGCGTAATTAAGATGAAAAAATACACCCATTTAACCGTTCCTTCACCCCCAAATGAGGTGCTTTCTACTTGTGAGTGATACGCTATGTAACCAACTAAAAACAAGATGCTTAGCATAATAGCAAAAGACATTAATGCCCGGTGCAACTCCTTTTTACCTGATTTAATAGCTATAAGACCAGCAATTAAAACCAAAAAAGTACTCCCATTTAACATGGCGTTAAACTTTGGAATAGACATGACTAAATCACTCGCATCACCTGACTTTGGTAAAAAATACATCCCAGCCACTGCTAGGGGTAGAATAATTGTTATCGCAATTATGTACTTGCTATTAATTCCTTCTTCTCTCAAACTGATCCTCCCTTCTTTTACTCGCTTTTTGATATTCTTCTAAGCGAATTCGTTTAATAACATCAATAATACTCGACTGATCTACGTATTGAGTACCATCAAAATAACCTCTAATATGATGTTCCTTATCTACAATGACAATAGTTGACATCCCTGGTTCAAAAGGCCTGTGAATCTCATCATACTCCGTATTAACCAATAATCCGTTATGTGCAAAGTCTACCAGGTAATTGGAATCGGCTGTAACGAAAAACCAATGCTCTTCTTCAATGTTAAATGGCTTGGCGTATTCAGTTACACTATTCGATACCCAAATCGATGGTGTTAGATTAATAGATACATACTTGATGTCATGTTTATCAAAAAATCGCTCGGTAATGGCTTTAACTAATAAAGCGTTTCGTGCGCTTGAATCACTACATGATAAACAAAAGAAGTTATACACGATTATGTTTCCTTCTAAATCAGCAGTTGATAAGGAGTCTCCTAAATGCGTTAAAAAATTAGCCTCAGGAACGGAATACAAAACAGAATCTTTGATAGGTCCATACACTTCCATTTTATCAATATGGTGCTCTCCGGTAGCAAAAATCACGTACAAAAACGATGGAAATAACAGAATAACTGTTACAATAAGTATGGAGTATAATCTTCCTTTTTTCATTTACATATAACTATGGGTGCAAATGTACACCTAAAAAATAACCGTTAGCTCTTTAAGAACTAACGGTTACATTATTTTAAATATTTTTTATGGTTTAGATATGCGTATCTGCTCCAGCTTCTACTAAAATGAAAAACAATAAGTAGAGTAAAAAGAATAAGTATGGCGCTAAAATTATCCATCTAATGGCTTTTCTTTCTTCGCCTAAATGCATAAATACCAGAATAATGTAAGCTGCTTTAACAACTGTTAAACCAATGTATGCAATCTTAATCAGATCCCATACCGCTTGATTATCTAGAAATAATGCTTTTCCAAATACGATACCCATCGTTACTTCAATAAAAGTAATTACGGAAAGAATAATGGTTACTTTATAAATCTCTTTACGTTTCTTAACGCCTTCTTCTTCACTATGGTGATTGTATAATGAATACTCTATAATGTCATCTCTTTTCATATCTCAATATTTTAATAGGATTAAACTAAATAGAAGAATGTAAATACAAACACCCAAACTAAATCAATAAAGTGCCAGTATAAACCAACTTTCTCTACCATTTCATAATGTCCGGTTTCCTCAAATTCTCCTTTTCTTACACGTAGTAAAATTAGAAAGTTGATTAACACCCCACTTAAAACGTGCGTTCCGTGAAATCCAGTAATAAAGAAAAAGAAATCAGCATATAAAGGAAGTCCGTACTCGTTTTCAATAAGGTTTGCTCCTTTAACAACACGTCCGTTTGCTTTCAAGTCAGCCGTTAGTTCAGCATCTGCAATCGTTCTATTTCTTAATTGAATAACAGTACCTTCATACGTTACACCTTCATATTCAAATGCACCTTCTTCATTCAAAATCCTACCCATGGTACCATCACCCAAATCGTAAGCTCCATGATCAGAACCTTCAATAAATGTACTCCACTCCCAAGCTTGTGAGCCTAAGAATACCGCACCACCAAGAACCGTAAGAAATAACCACATAGTCACCCCTTTTTTATCCATTCTATGACCAGCTTCAACAGCTAACACCATTGTAACGGAACTAATAATAAGGATAAAGGTCATAAATGCCACATATAATAATGGCAATTCAGTATGATGAAAGAATGGGAAGTGATAGAAAATGTTCTCCGTAATTGGCCATACATCCGCATAATACACACGCATAAATGCTAAAGCACTTAAAAACCCGGTAAACGTTAACGCATCCGATATTAAAAAGAACCACATCATCATTTTACCGTAACTGATGCTAAAAGGAGAGCGTTTACCTCCCCAAAGTTCTTTACTTGTTAATTGTTTTGTAGCTTCTCCCGCCATATTGATTGGGTATTATTGATTTATTTGATATATAATAAAAATAGTAATAAAAACATCCATATTCCAGTAAGGTAATGCCAGTACCAAGATGCTAACTCAATTCCTAATTTATCTTTAGAAGTATAGTTTCCTTTAAAGCCTTTTATGGTGGTGACTAGCAAAGTAATGTTACCGCCAAAAACATGCGCTAAATGTACAAATGTTAGTACATAAAGAAATGAAGCTGAGATTCCTGTACCCGAGAAAAACAATCCATTTTCCATTAGTTGTTTATATGCATCAAATTGAGAAAACACAAAGCCCAAGCTTAATAACAAGGTTAGTACTAAGCCTAATTTAACTCCGTTTTGGTTATCTTTTTTTGCTGAGATATCTGCAAATATCAAAGTTAAACTACTAATAATAATTAGTGCTGTACTGTAATAAAATGGTACTGGTAAATCAATACTCAACCAATCTGAATCAGCCTGACGCACAACATACGCACTGGTCAAAGATGCGAAAATCATTGTCATTCCAGCCATTGCCACCCACAATAACGGCTTTGACGTTTTTGTACGAATTACTGCTTGTTCTTTTATAGAAATACGATTAGCCATTACATTATAAATATTTTGTCGAACATTAAAGCCAACTGTGTAAGTGGTAGATAAGCAAATGACGTAAACATAATTTTCAAAGCCATTTTATCATCTTTAGTTTGAACTAGTTTCACAGAATAGTAAACCATCCATAGTGCCAATGCAGTAACAATGACTCCAGAGTAAATACTAGTTTCACCAAAATAATACGGAAGTAATCCTGCCGGAATCATTAACAATGAAGTTCCTAAAATCACTAACGCACTTGCTCGGTCTCTAATTCCATTAATAGGAAGCATATGAAAGCCGCCATTCTTATAATCATCATCTAATTTCCAAGCAATACTCCAAAAGTGTGGAAGTTGCCACGCAAATTGAATAAGAAATAAGATTCCAGGAACCAAACCAAACTCACCTGTTACGGCTACATATCCTAATAAAGGCGGAATTGCACCTGGAACTGCACCAACAATTACTGACCATGAAGTGATTCTTTTAAGTGGTGTATACACCCCAGCATAAAGTAACATTGCAAAAGCACCTAATAAACCAGATAAAGGATTTAGAAAATACCATAGTAATACAATACCTAAGGTACCCGTAATAGCCACTAAAAGCAACCCTTCACTAACGCTCATTTGACCAGAAGGAATAGGTCTATCTGTAGTACGAGACATCATTTTATCAAAATCTTTTTCAATAATTTGATTCATGCCATTTGCCGCACCAGTAACCAAAAAACCACCTACAGAAAGGATTGCTAATTGAACTAAATTGATTGATGGGGCCGCATATAAATAAGATACCACAGCTGAAAAAACAACCAAAGAAGCAAGACGCATTTTTGTGAATGCAGCATACACTTTTACCTTGGTCAGTATCGAAGATGTGGAGCTTAGTGCTTCACCCGATTTAATTATCATATTAGTATCATTGATTGACTGATTGCAAAACTATAATTATTAGGCAACGAGACAAATATCAGAATGATAAATTGACTGTTTAATAGCCATTTTCACCCCTAAATGGAAACAAACCCTACTATTAGAATTTCTTACTAGAAGAAACACAATTTAGCCAAATGGATAATAGGAATTAAAAATCCCAATCTTCATTGAAAATCCCTGTCCGAATTCCAATTCTAGCCCAGAAAATATTTCTGGAAACACCGCCTACCGTTTCATTAAAATCAGATAGGTTTACTTCTACTCGAATATTGGCTTTTGAACTTAATAAATAAGATGCTTTTAAGTTCACGGTTGATAACGTTCTAGAGGTTCCCTGACCAATCTTAACATCGTAATCAGATGGCCTCGAATTATATGACTTGAATATATTAGCCCCATAACTTGTCGAATCTGAGTCTACTCCTTGCATTAAAACCGTGGTTTTTAGCTCCACATAAAACTTATTGATATAGTAATTCGCAATGAATACCCCTTCATTAAAATTTGCGCCACTCGGATGGGCTAATGGCTGATTAAAGCTCCCGTAGGCCTGCGCTGCTGCGCTATGACTGTAAGTATAAGGCCTAACTCTGTTATACTCTCCCTGAAGCGTTAATCGCTCTACATTAAATGCGTGGTAATACTTAATTCCAATTTGAGTTCCGTATTTATTCGCCCACCAACCGGTATTTGCTTTCATCTCACTTAGCTTAAACTCATCTAGCACAAGCTGCCCGTATAGCTTCACTTTATTGGAAGCTTTAAAACTCACATTTAAACCCATTAACGCGTTATCACCAGAACCTAGACTAAATTCTACCGGTCTCAAAAATATTATTGGATTCAAATAGTATGGATCAAACCCTCTATTTACAGCAGAATCTTGTCCCATCCATTGAATACTTTCAAACAGACCTACACTCCATCTTCGTTTAATATTAATGGATAAATAATGATACGTTGCGTACTTTTTATTACTCACCTCTGGCGCTCCCGGAATTTCATAAACATCATCCATTTGGGTAAATAAATTTACATACTTGAACTTCCAAATATTGGTATTGATTCTGAAATAATTGTAGTTATTACCCGCATCACTTAACAACAAGGAACGATACCCTTCTCCAAATTTGTTTTTACCTCTACCCACCGTAAAATTAAAATACTCTCCTGGCGAGTAACTTACATATCCATTACTATTCCCATAATAATAACCAAGGTCCGAAGTGTACCCCCACCCCTGACCAGGAACAACTTTTTGATTAAAAATATAGGATTCAACAAAGCTAGGAAAGCTAGAATTACTTCCCATGAAATTAATATTGACATCTAGCTCATTACCCAGCATAGCCGAAAAGTTCAAACCTATACCCGTTTGCACAAACGTTTTAGCATCTAACCCAGATTCAAAACCCGTCAAAATTTCCCCGATTGGAGAAACAGATAATTTAAGCGGATAATTCTCTGATTTTTTATTCAACGACAAATCCAAAAAGAACTTATCACTCGCAAAGTCCCCATGATAAACTTGCCGAAACCACTCTGTACTATCTACATCCTGTGATTGATAAGGGAAAATATCTGGATGGAAATTTGAGCCTAGCGTGTCTAAATTGTTTTGCAATGGCAAATTAACTTGTCTTTGAAAAGGCAAGTATATTCGGTTTTGGGCAAATAAGGAGATACTGGAAACCAATAAAACCAATGAGAAAATCCCGCGATATATAGATTGAGCTCCCATTAAAAGTCGTAGTATAAGTTTCGTAAATTCGTTTTCACCCCAAAGTAAACCCAATTGGTATTTCCAGCTGTAGAATGGTCTCTATAACGCACACCCATGTTTACCATTAGGTTTGTAATGGGGTTAAAAACATATGCAATATTAGCTTCATAGTTATTAATGTCCGCTTTACCAATCGCTATATTATCCACTTTTGCAAATGACGTTTTTAAGTACAGTACCATTCTTTTATATCGGTAACTTCCAATAAATAATGCTTCCGAAAAGCCTTCCATTTGCTGCACAGCTAATGGTTGATTGAATTGAAAATAATCCACGTAATCATTTTGAGTTCCGTAAACGCCTTCTCCTACTTGATTATACTCTACTTGTAGATTAAGACCTTTTACTTTCAACACATCAAAAAGCTTGGACCCCACTTGAATCCCAGTACCACCACCCTGAACACCATAGGATAATTGTCCGTAAAATGCGGTATGCGTAAATGGCTTGACAAAAACATTCGCCCCTAATAACGAATTCACCAAAGTATCGCTGCTCTTTATTGCCGTAGTTAAAAATGGGACAGGGTTTAAAAACACCGCATCAAAAGGTTGAGAATTGGTGTACTCATTCCAACGTTCCCACATTACCCCTTCAAATACACCGATTTCTAATTTTGGGTTTGGTTTAAAAGAAAGGTAATTGAAATTAGCTTGTTTTTTCGCGAATAAATCATCTCCTCCTGTACCGATATGAACTTTATTTAATGTTTGCAGAGAAGCCCAATTCGCATGGTAATTTAATTTGTTTTCAAAAAGACTCAAACCCGCTTGAAAAAACAAAAATGGAGCAGAGTTATCAGAAAGAAGCAATGATCTATACCCGTTTCCTATGAACATTTTATCCTGTCCAAATTGTAAATTCACATGTTCTGAAGCTTGGAAATTGACGATTCCGGTAACCATAGGGTAATCTACTCCACCAGTTTTAAACGGTTTTGCCTTTCCTTGTCCAGGAACCGTTCCACTTGCGCTCATCATACTATCCACGTATGTTGGAAAAAACGATTGCGATTCATAAAAGTCGGTTCTAAAATATACCTTATCTGTGATATTCCCTTGAATTAAAACACCTCTTGTATTTGTTGATATTTGTTCGTCAAAGTCACTTTCTAAATCTTTTCCAACCTCCAAATTCATCACCACATCAATAGTCATGTAAAAATCCTTAGCTTCAATTATCACCAAGTTTTCTTGAAAAACTTTTCGACCGAGCCATTTAGAGTAAGTGGCACTCGAATATCTTTTTTGGGTATGAGAAATCAATGAATCATACTCCCATTTATTCAATAATAAGGGCTTGTATGATAAATGAATAATAGAATCATACTCATATAACTGGCGCGTTGCATCTTGAGATGTTACGCGATCCATGGGTAGTAACATTTTTTGCGTATACCCCATCTGGGAAGTCAGAAAGAACAACCCTAGAAATACAAAAATGTACCAATTCCTTTTTTTCATTTCGTGAATATACTTGGTTTAGTTTAAATCGCTAATAATATTATTTAATAGACTGCTTGCCCCAATTCTAAAATACCGATTATTCATCCATTTTTCTCCTAAAATAGACTGCACTAGATTCCAGTATTGTATAGCATTTTCAGAAGAGGAAATTCCACCTGCAGCTTTAAACCCTACCATTTTGCCCGTAGCCACAAAATGTTCTTTTATAGCCAAACACATTACCAAAGAAGCCTCTAAAGAAGCCCCTGAATCACCTTTACCTGTAGATGTCTTTAAGAAATCCACGCCAGATTTAATACACTGTTTGGAAGACTCATACACCTGATCAAGGTTTAGTTCGCAGACTTCTAAGATAGCTTTTAGATGTGAATTACCTGCTGCATTTTTAAATTCTGCGACTTCATTTGCCATAGCGGCATAATCACCATCACGAACTAACCCTCGGTTAATCACAATATCGATATCATCTGCGTTATTGTGACTTGCATCCGCTACTTCGGTAACTTTAGAATTCAAACTAGCTTGTCCATGGGGGAAAGCCGCTGCAACGCAAGCAGTAGATACCCCACTAACTTTTAACTCTTTCTTTACTAATGATATGAAATTTGAAAAAACACAAAAAGCGGCTACATTAGGTAAGTTGTTGCTTTGTATGGTTTCCATACCTTTAGAAACAAAAGCTTTTACCGACTTTGGGCTATCTGTAGCGTTGAGTGTAGTAAGATCAATACAGCTCACAATACTTTTTAAATCCTCATTCTTAAATTCAGATTTAAACCTTTTATTATCAGCTAATTGATTCGCTACCCAAGAATGCAATTCCGTGCTATTCATAATTCAATTTTTAATGCCGTAAAAATAAAAAAGCCCTGACAAGTAATTGTCAAGGCTTCCAATATTTTATAACAAAATGTTACTGTAGTTTAAATACGATTGGCAGATTAAATCTTACCCTTACCGCTTTACCACGTTGTTTACCAGCACTCCATTTCGGCATTGATTTAACAACTCTAATAGCTTCTTCATCACATCCACCTCCGATGCCACGTAGCACTCTTACATCTGTAATTGAACCACTTTTTTCAACAACGAAAGAAACGTAAACTCTACCTTGAATATTATTATCTCTAGCAATTGGAGGATATTTCATATTCTTACCCAAGTAAGCGTACATTTTACCTTCTCCACCTGGGAATGAAGGATTAGTTTCCACAATAGTGAAAATCTCTTCTTCTGCAACTTCCTCTTCCTGTTCTTCCGCTACAATCTCGATAACGTCATCTTCATCTGCATCGGTATCTTCAATTTCAAGCTCTTCTTCAATCTCCTCGTCATCTTCTACGATTTCAATAATTGTAGTTTGTGGAGGAGGAGGTGGTGGTGGTGGCAACTCTTGTTGTGTAATAGGAATCATTTCATCCTCTTCCGCATCAAGTACCAATTTACCTAGTTCTGTTAATCGAGTCTCGTATACTTTCCATTCAAAAGACAATAATAGCACGGAAAGTGCAACTACTGCTCCAATCATGAAGTACATACCCGACTTCTTATTTACATCTACTTCTGGATTTTTCTTAAGTTCCATATGTATTTTATTTTTGAGTTTGCTAAAATAGCAAGATTTTTACTAATATTACTTACTGTTAATCCAATAAGGTGAAATTAATTGGCAATATAAAATACACGCTTACATTTCTACCCGCTTGTCTTCCTGGTTTCCATTTTGGCATTGCCTTTATTACACGTATAGCTTCTTCATCAAAACCATAACCAGCAGCGTTTAACAGCTTCACATCACTAATGGTTCCATCCTTATTAACGATGAATTGCACATGAACTTTCGCCTCTAACCTATTATCTAGTGCTAAGGGTGGAAACTTCATATTTTTACCCAAATAGGTATATAATGCCGATAATCCACCTTCAAATTCCGGCATAACCTCAGCAAAGTTCACTGGGACATCCTCAATTACCAGTTTTTCTGTTTCTGAACCTGTAAATAAAGTCACAGCTTTAGGTTCTGGTTTAGGCTCTGGAGTAATCGGCTTCGGAGGACTAACAGGAAGTGGTTCTGGATCCGGGCTTGGAACTGGTGGTGCTGGCAAAGGTGGCGGAGGGGGAGGCGTATTAACAAAAGTTAGCACCATATCTTCTACAGGTTCTGTAGCGTAATCAAATGGATTAGTTTCTGGAATTTCAACATCATCAAATGAACGGTACTCAAATGCTAGAAGGGTGGTACTTAGCGCCACAACTAATCCTATTAGGAAATAGTGTTGGGATCGTTTTCGGTAATCTTTTTCGGAGGACTTTTTTTGTTCCATGTCGTAAAGTTTTTTGGAGATCCATAAATAATTAAAAATAGAATCAAACCAATCAAACTTCCAACAGAGTTGGCAATAAAGTCAGCAAATTCTGCAGACCGTGAAACAAACTCCGTGCCTTGAATGACTTCTACTAAACCTCCGAAAGGAATAGATACCATCAAAGCAACGGTAATAGGGTTATTACGTGCAAAAAGAAATTGGGATTGCCTGAGGTTTCCGACAATCAAAAGAAAGTTAAAAACACAATAAAAAGTGAAATGAACTACTAAATCAATATTAGTAATCTGGGTTTTAGGGAAATTACTACCAGGCATAAAACTGAGCCCCGCAATAAGCAGCGCCCAGAATATTGTCACTTTGTTTTTTTGAATATACAAAGCTTAAGTTTAGTTATACTGTAATTAATGCCTCGTAAGCCGCTGCATCTAATAAATCTTCTAATTCTGCAGGATTAGTAATTTTAATTTTAACCATCCATCCGTCACCGTAAGCATCTTTGTTTACCGTTTCTGGAGAATCTTCTAAAGATTCGTTGAATTCCATTACCTCACCTGAAATAGGCATAAATAAATCAGATACCGTTTTAACTGCCTCAACAGTACCAAAAGTCTCTTCTCTATCTAACGTATCACCCTCGGTATCAACCTCAACGTAAACGATATCACCAAGCTCTCCTTGAGCGAAGTCTGTAATTCCAATTGTAGCTACATCGCCATCAATCTTAATCCATTCGTGATCTTTAGTGTATTTTAATTCTGCAGGTACTCCCATGGCATCTTTATTTAAATTTATTCAAATTCTGAGCTCAAATATAGTCAAAGTGAATAGTGTTTTGGAATTTCTGTAAAAATATTTTCAGCCGAACTGGATGGTTAAAACGGACCATTTAATGCGGTCGATTATCCGTTCAAATTGAATCGAATACTAAACCCACCATTTGTAGTTGAGTTAGGGTAGGAAAGAGATATAACAGGGGTATTGGAAATATAATCAAAGAACAACCTTAACGTTAATTTCCGGCTTAATTTATAATCTCCCGTAAGTTTTAACGACAAGATATCTTGTCCATTAGTTGGGTTATTTGGTTTTATTCTGGTGTCTAGCTCTCTGGTAATACTTATGTTTTTACGAATAGAGAAATCTGCACGAACTTTAAAATCACTCTTAATAGCCTTTCTGTTTGTTTTGGACTGGAATGGTGCACGGAGTTGCTTAAAGGTATATCCTAAACCTACGGTAAACTCTTGTCCTCTAACCTCCATTACCTGTAGACTTCGAGTACTTAAATTAACCGTTCTATCCTTTTTTATTTCAAACCTAATTTGGACCGAATTCTTCAATGTAACATCTACATTAATTAAAGGACTAAATGCTTCTCTAAGGGTAATGCCATTGTAATTATACTTAGAGACGAAATTGTTATACAAAGAGCTCGAGTCACGTTCTCCAGTAAAGAAATCACCATTTTCATCATCATCCTCAAATAAAATATTTGAGGTATACCCACCAACAATGTAAGATGATTTGTATCCGGATGAAACACTTATATTTCTTACGTACTTTTTCAATGCCGGTAATTTACCTAATCCCGTATAGGTCAACCTCATGTTAGGAATATACATTTTGGAGAAAATATTGGTACTCACCGAGCTTGCATTCTTACCACTATAAGCGGCCAAAAACGAAGGAATTAATACGTCAGCATGGTTTGGCCCATACCCGTCATAATAGCCACTATCTGATGCTCCCTGAGAGTAACCTAACGCCTCTGATTCTTTACCTAAACGCTCAGAAATAGTTGATCTGTTAGCTGAAAACTCTTCAAAGGCATCACTTACATAATTTGCCCCATCGGTGTCAAAAGAGGTTCTCAACATATTAAAGGAAGTAGAGAAATTACCTTGTTCTAGCTTACTATCACGGTGAAAGGTCGTGTCTACCTCCCCATCTAAAAGGTAGTACCTGTTAAACGTAGTATAGCTTGTTACATCGTTCCAACTAGTATTTAATTCTACTCTAAAATCTCTAATTGGCTCAATCGTTAATTTTAAGTTCAGTTTTTCGCCATGGGTTTCACGGTACTGATTATTGAATTCAGGATTAGTCACCAACCAATTTTGATCTTGCGCATACTCCAAAAAGTCTTTACTTTCTCCAAATCCGTTTTGTTGTCCAAATACAAAACCCAACCCTGGCGCATTGAAATTTCCGTTCATACCCATGAGTTCCGTTTCTTCGTTATAACCCGGTAACATAATACCATTAGTAACCGAATAGCTTGCGTTACCTTTTCTAATCATCATTAACACACGTGCAATACCATCAACAAATCCTGGAGGGCCCGCTTTTTTAGGCTTTTTCTTACCTGCTTCTGTAGTATCATTTTCATTCTTTTTTTTCTCTGCTAAACGTTTTTCCTTTTCCTTCTTATCGGAACCGGGCCGTTTGGAGTTTATCTTTTTAAGGTATTTAGATTTGTTATACAAATTCACGAAATTCATGGTTCCATTCAATTGCATGGTTTGCGTATTTTGAATGGTATTCCCTAAATCTGATACAATAAATGGTGCTCTAGCCCAGCTATATGTTGAGCCGTACTTAAAGGTAGCATTTGTCCAGTCTAGGGCGGGTATTTTCTTAATAGGAATAGCCCAAGTTAAGTTGAAGTTGTGATTGTAATTTAATGTTTTACCGAAATCTTCGATACTAGAACGTACTTTTTTATTCCATTGATCCAACGAATCGGCACGTTGACCTCTTGTTTCTTCAATTAGTGATTTGTTCTTCGCACTAAAATCTAACTTGATCGCACGGGTCAAATCCCAACGGACCGCATAATTTCTATTCCAATCAAATGTTTTATTTACGTATACTGGAATGGTATTTAGTAATTCAGGATTATTATTTCTAGTTTTTGACTCTTGATATTGACGGTTTAAATCCGTAGAAAAGCTAAATGATTTTGGGTATAGGTAGAAGTTTACATCCTTAACTAACGTAAGCCATTTAGTACTATTTAAAATTTTACTTTTTGTGAATGGCTTGAAGTTTTTTGGTGCGGTAGAGTAATTGTATGCAAGTCCACCACGATACGATTTCATGTTATCAAACTCCGTTTCAAAATCATGCATTTCGGTAGAGCTGTAGGAATAGTTTAAGGCGAAATTGGAGATGTCATACACCTGCTTTTTCTTCTTATTATCTGTTTTTTCTTTCCTTACGTTGGTGAAATTCAAACTTTTTCGAGTCAATACTTTTTGCTGCACATTACGTACCGAATCTTGTTCTCTACCCGCAGGGAAAGCTTCTTTTACATATCTATCAAACTTAATATCTGGTGCTAATGGCGCAAACTGAGGTTTTACTACACCCACTGTATATCCAACATAAGTAGGGATTTTCACACCAGATTTCTTACCAAAAAACTTACCCAATTCAACATTGGCTTGTACATCTAAATCTTGACGTGTTTCCCGTTGACGTTCACTAATCTTTTTATCGATACTTCCCCAACCTGGAGTACTCATAGATCCTGAAACAGACACATTTGCAAAATCGGCTAATTTGGTACTTGCGCGCACAATTGTAGCCCAACCACTTTGGTCGTCAAAATCTGATAAACGCAATTCGTTAAACCAAATCTCGGCACATTTCCCCTCTCCATCATCATCTGGATCACCTAGTGCTTGCCTTGGGTTTCTAATACCCAACATTATCGTTTTTACCCCATTCAAACTCGGATTCCCTACAATTGAAATTTTTGCCTTTCCTTTCTGAAGGGAATATGGGGTCGTGAAATCACCGGTGTTTCCTCCGACAATAGCTTCCTTATTTCTTTGAATTTTAATATCCTTAAAATCATCTAACGAAATCTCCATGTTATTGGCTTCTGGCCACACAAATAATCTTTGCTGATCATCGTCTCCATTGTACTGCCCTTCTAAAGTTACTTTAAGGGGAATCTCGTACTCATAATAGTTATTTTCAAAATCAGTACCTACCCGCATGAACGCAACCAAGTCTCCATCATTAACCACTGATTCGTTGACATATGACTCTGCATGGACATACATTTTCATGGTATTGTAAGATAGGATATCTAACTCAAAGGATCGATAAACCGCACGTCCTTGACCATCTGGGAGCTCACAAATATTAAGGGCTAAAGACTGCTCGTTCAATTGATTCAAGTTGGTTGAACCCACATTTGTTTCCCGCTGAATAAAAGGAGGCAACACATAATTCACCGGCTTTTTAGAAGAATTCACCTCAATATTTACGGCAGAAACATCAAAGTTGGTAAAATCATCCCCCAAAATGTAATCTCCTGGATCTTCTAGAGAACCATTAAACTTTCTCCATTCTCCTCTTACCAATTCAAAACGCGCAAAACGCATCACTGCAGGATTTTGAAAGCCACGCATGAAAACACGCATAAAACGAATAGAGCTAAAATCGCGTATACCACCAATAGAAACCCCTTGACGAATTGGAATTTTTAATTGATACCAATCAATATCTCTTGAACGACCATCTTTAGTGGTAATGGTCGCAGTTCTAACATCCGTAATGTAGTTACTTCCGATATTATTTTTATCGAAATCAGCTCTACTCACATTGATTTTATACTGCCAATAAGATTCTGTTTCTTCAATGTTTTTATCCTTATTAATATCCTCCTGATTTGGTCTGGTTGACCCTACGGTAATTGAACCAGCATCAGTTGACAAGGGGGAGTTTCCATCGTAGCCATTAAATTTTTTGTACCGGGTTAAAATATCTGCTTGAGCGTTATCTAATCTATCCGTTCTGAAATATTCAAAGTTATCTTGAGAAATATCATTTTCTAAACTGGCAATTCCCGCAACATTTGCAGCATACGAACCGTAAAATTCTTTTTCTTCTATATCTCGTAACCCATCTAACCCAACATCTTGATATTGACGCGCATCTGGATCATTATCAAATCCATCTACAATTTGATTTCCGGGTGTATACCTTCCCCAAGCAGTGGTATATGGTTCTGTTGCAATAGCCGTTGGAGGTACGGCTAACCCATTCTCAAAAAAGTTCTGTCCGTCACGTTGCACATCTTCTGATACCGAACCTAAATTGATATATAATGTACCATCATCATTCGTATTAGGATAATCATCATTAAATGGATCCATCACCCAAATTTGAATGTATTCGATGTTTAATGCTTCAAAATTTTGTTGCGATATTTTTCTTTGAATACCACCCCATCTTGAATTGGGTTGAATCAGTGTTCCATCTTGCGGGTTAATTCCTGCACTATACACATCACCTATAGAATCTTGTCCGTTCCAATCGTAATTATTCTGACCTTTCTCTGCCGGGTAAAATGCTAAATCAAGCGTAGGAATGTTTTGATTTTGCACACTACTTACTTGTTGCTTTTCAAAAACCTCTGTCACGGTAATTTCACGCATGTAATGATTACTCTGCATGGCAGGATCATTCTTAATGTGGGCAGGGGTTCTAGAATCATTTCTAAAGAACAAAGGGTCAATAGTGTACCAAGAAAACAATGCCCTGTTAAATCCAAGGGCAACATTATCAATTAATTTCGCTTCCGGAAAAATGAAAGGCTGGTTTTGTGGAATTGATGCGATAGACCATGACGTTCTTGACCTTAAATCAATGGTAGATTGACTTCCTTCAAAATCATCAATGTATGAAGTTCCTGCATCACCAATGGCTTTAGAATGACCTGGGATAAATTGAGCAAACTCACCTGTAATTTGAAAATTTGATTTCTCTTTGGTATCAATACCAGGAATATTATCGACCAAACGCGTTAAAAACGGAGACTCCTTTCGGTAAGTTCCGTCTACTCCCCAAACGGTATTGGAAATAGGTTCATCACCATAACTTGTTTTTTGCGTTAATGGTCGTTCCGATAAATTCATAATAGTACCACCTACCATAAAATCTTTCGAAATTTTAAAATCAAACCTAGAAGCTATCATCGTCTTGGTTTGAATATTAAATAGCGAATTACTTTCTAAAGAAATTTTAATTGGGATTCCGGATTCCAATAACCCTTGGTTCATGATTTTTACTCTTCCAAGGTTATAATCAACCGTATAATCAGAACCTTCTACTAGCTCTCTACCTCCAGCAGTTACTTTTACAGACCCTTCCGGAATTTGCATTGCGCCTACTGAGATTTCATTACTTACAGACGACTCATACGTTCCTTTAAAATAAAACCTGTTTTTATTCGGGAATTTTGCGCGCGCATTTGGTTTGGTGTTGGTGTATAAAGAATCAAAGGCATACTTTTCAATAAATACCGCATCACCTTGTGCTACATTATGAATATGGCTACCAAACGGTTCCAGTACCGGGAAATAGACCTTACCATTTCGTGGGTTTATGTAAGGCAAGTTAGTTGGACCGGTTAAAAAATCGAAAACCCCATCGGGTCCTTCATTCATATTCCTATCCATTTTATCCAGGTTCATCACCTGTAACAATGGTATTCCACTTACACCTGCAGGACCAGAAGGAAGAAAGTTGGTTGGGACTCCAGTACTTCTATCTAAATACCAAATATTGAATTTGAAATTTGTAGGCTGTACTTGATACGCTCCAATAGAATACACATTTTTCATCATCAAATCCCACATAGGAGAGCTGGTGTTAATTTTTGAACTCTTCAACATTTTAGTATAGATAGCCTTTTCGTTTAAGACATCGGTAGAGAATTCACCCACTTGAAAAACCTGATTTTGGTACGTGTACTGGTACGAAACAGAAAATACTTGATTAGGCTGCATTTCCATATTTAAAGAAATTACACCCAACAATGGATTGAACGAATAATCTTGTTCAGAAAGTAAACGTGCTAGACCTACCTTTTGATAATCTTCTTGAGAAATGAAACCCATGGCGGTTAAATCTGGGGTAGCCTGGGTATAATCTTTAATATTGGTAGTATTAACCATGTCATACAGCGTATTTGCTGCATTATCCGGAAAAATAGAATTTCCAGTAGTCGTTACCGGTCCAAAACCATATTGATTAAACAACTTGTCTTGTGATGCCTCTCCTAAATCTTGGAATGCAATCAGGTTTCTTGTGTTCTGGGTGGTATTGTTATTGTTGGTTACCCATACCTCTATTCGCGTAACATTAATTGGAGAAGCAACGAATGGTGGACTAGACATAGCCTGCTCATAATTATCTCTAAAAAACTGAGATATGAAATAATGTCGGTTTTCGTCATACTCATCTGCTTTGACTTCAAACTCTTTTACTTGCGCACCGCCTTTAACTTCAATTTCTTCCTTTTTCCCTTTTTGCTGCGATACAACCGTAGTTACCTCTAGCCTACCAAATTTCAACTTGGTTTTTAATCCAAATAAACTTTGAGAACCTGTAATCAATGTCCCTGAAAGAGGTAAGCTTACATTACCCGCTTCAATTTTTTGAATAATATCATCATCATAACCTGTAAAATCAACCTTTACTTGATTTTCAAAATCAAAGGTAGCTTCGGTATTGTAATTAATGGATAGCTTTAATTTATCTCCAATATTCCCAATTAGGTTTACTTGAATTTGCTGATCAAAATCAAAAGTGGTAATACTTCGTTGCCGTTCTGACAAAGCAGGGTTTTGCGTTTTTGAGTTTTTCAACCCAAACTTAACTTGTGCAGATCCACTTGGTCGAATATCAATGGTGTTTCCACCAAAAATATTATCGAACCCTTGACTATTTACGTTTAATGACGGAATTAAATCATCACTTTTAGGATCATCCTTATTAAATTCACTTTCGGTCGCATTCTTCGATTTCCAGTAATCTGATAATCCTTTATCTAAATCGTAATCTAAATATTCATCGAAAGTCATGTAGTTAACCGGTCTATAAGTTAACGAATCTCCAATTTTAGAAACCACATAATAGTTCCCCGTAATTGGGTCGTACATAATTTCTTCTTTAATATTTGCGGGGTCATCTAAATCAATGGTAGGTTCAGAGGTGTTGAACGGACTTACGCTATTATCATCGTATGGATAAGTTAAATCAACGGTATCACCTGAATCTACTGGGGCTAAGGCATAATAATTTTCGTAACCCCAATCTGAGGCAATAGCCGAATAGTTACTCATACCAAGAATGGTAGCAACTAAAAGCAAAATTTTTATACCGTAATTATTCCCCAATGCTAAAATTGTTAACCTAAAATCACAACTTTTTTAAAGCCGATTTCACTAACTCTTCTACTGTTAACTCACTATTAGTTTTCAATAAGTTATCTATCATTTTGGTAGACTTATTCTTATCAAATCCTAACGCAAGCAAAGCAGATAACGCCTCTTGTCGATTGGTATTGTGTGGGGTTAAAGAAATATCTGAAACAGCATCTAATTTCGCGATTTTATCCTTTAAATCTATGATGATTCTTTGCGCTGTTTTACCACCAATTCCTTTTACAGATTGTAAGGTTGCAGCATCACCATTAATTATAGCTGACATTGCTTCAGAAGGAGCTAAAGAAGACAACATCATTTGTGCCGTACTAGCACCCACGCCTGATACAGAAATTAATTGACGAAAAAATGCACGTTCCTCTTTTTCCTGAAATCCGTATAACACATGTGCATCTTCCCGAATAGCCAAATGCGTAAATAAACTAATAGTCTCACTCGTACCTATGGCGCTATACGTATGAAGTGAAATATTCAAATAATATCCCACTCCATTACAATCAATTACTACATAGCTAGGGTTCTTTTCAGCTAGCCTGCCTTTTAAAAATTCTATCATCCCTTCTTTTTAGCCTGTGCATCAATAGATGCTATTTTGACCATATTAATAATTTCACGCACAGTACTTCCTAATTGAAGTACGTGAAAAGGCTTGTTCATACCCAATAATATTGGGCCAATTGAATCTGTTGATGCCAATTGTTGTGTCAATTTGTACGCGATATTTCCGGCACCTAAGTTTGGGAATATCAATGTGTTTACCTTTTCGTTGACAAGCTGCGAAAATGGGAAAATTTCTTCTAATAATTCGTTATCTAGTGCAAAATTCGCTTGCATTTCTCCATCCACTAAAATCTCGGGGTGATCTCTATGCAAAATAGCAACTGCATCAGTTACTTTACTTGAACCAGAGGTTGACGATGAGCCAAAGTTTGAATACGATAACATGGCGATAGCCGGCTTAATTTTCATTCTTTTTACCGCTTCATCTACTTGAATCGTAATATCCACTAATTCTTCGGCTGTTGGATTAAAGTTAATCGTAGTATCCGCAAAAAATATTGGTCCGCGTTTAGTAATAACCACGTACATACCCACAATTCTTAGTGCATCCTCATCCTTACCTAACACTTGAAGCGCTGGTCTAATAGTGTCTGGGTAATTTCGTGTTAACCCTGAAATAGCCGCATCTGCCATTCCAGCTTCTAACATACCTGCCGCAAAATAATTACGCTCTCGCATTAATTTTTTGGCTTCCGATAGTGTTAATCCTTTTCGTTTTCTTTTTTCAAAGAACATTTGTCCGAAACGATTTCGCATTTCTGCCGATTCTTTACAACGCGCATCAATAATCTCACATCCAGATAAGTCAAGTCCAAATTCTTCTGCAATTACTTCAATCTTCTCAGGAAGACCTAATAAAATTGGTTTCGCAATTCCTTGTTCGGCAACTGTCTGCGCTGCTTTTAATACTTTCACATCATGTCCTTCCGCCAAAACAATTCGTTGTGGATCACGTTTAGCTCTTCGTTCTAAACCATTCATCAAGGTGTTTTCCAAGCCAAGTCTTTTTTGAAGTTCTCTTCTATAAGCATCCCAATCTGAAATTGGATTTAAAGCTACCCCACTCTCCATTGCTGCTTTTGCTACTGCTGGAGCTACTCTTGTAATTAAACGGTGATCCAATGGTTTAGGAATGATGTAATCTTTCGAGAATACAATATTCGTTTCATTATACGCTTCAACTACTTCCTCCGGTACGGGTTCTTTAGTTAATTCAGCTAACGCGTAAACCGCTGCCAATTTCATTTCTTCATTAATAGCGGTTGCACGCACATCTAATGCCCCTCTAAATATATATGGGAATCCAAGTACATTATTAACTTGGTTTGGATAGTCACTACGACCCGTAGCCATAATAATATCATCTCTAGACGCAATTCCTTCTTCATAAGAAATTTCTGCGACCGGATTCGCTAAAGCAAAAACAATTGGGTTAGCCGCCATAGAGCGTACCATATCTTGGGAAAGAATATTTCCTTTAGACAAGCCTAAGAAAACATCGGAGCCTACAATAGCTTCTTCTAAAGTTGACAACTCTGATTTTGACCTGAAAAATTCTTTAGATACGGGTAACTCCCCTCGTTTAGTGTTAATCACCCCTTTACTATCTAACATTAAAATATTGTCCAGTTTAGCGCCAAGTTTAACATATAATCTTGCACACATGATGGCTGCCGCTCCGGCTCCATTCACGACAATTTTTACGTCTTCAATTTTTTTATCGGTAAGTTCTAAGGCATTAATCAAAGCAGCCGAAGAAATAATAGCCGTACCATGCTGATCATCATGCATTACCGGAATATCTAATTCTGCCTTTAATCTTTCTTCAATTTCAAAGGCTTCAGGAGCCTTAATATCTTCTAAGTTAATCCCTCCAAAAGTAGGCGCTATATTTTTTACCGTTCTAACAAACTCATCAATATCAGTAGCATCTACCTCAATATCAAATACATCAATATCAGAAAATATTTTAAAAAGCAATCCCTTACCTTCCATTACGGGTTTTGAAGCCTCAGGTCCGATATTACCTAATCCTAAAACCGCTGTTCCGTTTGAGATTACCGCTACCAAGTTTCCTTTAGCCGTGTATTTATACACATCTGATTTATTTTTTGCTATTTCTTTACATGGCTCAGCCACTCCCGGAGAGTACGCCAAAGAAAGATCTCTTTGTGTGCTATAAGGTTTGGTAGGTACTACGGCTATTTTACCTGGTCTACCTTCTGAATGGTAGTTTAATGCAGCCTCTTTCTTGATTTTCATTTCCCTTATTTTTTGTAGCGATTGTTAATGTAACAACGCGCAAAGCTACAATTTCCACGTCTCTTGAAGGAGGATTAAAGTCAGGTATTAATAAGGTGTACCAACATTCCATTAAATCTCCAATAATTAACTTATTTACGCCTAAGATAGCTCCACATTGATTTGTATTTTAGTATTTCAATATTGGATATGAAAAACATTGTAATTCTTACTGGAGCAGGAATAAGTGCCGAAAGCGGATTGAAAACATTTCGTGATTCTGATGGTTTATGGAATAATCATAGTATTTACGAAGTAGCCACACCAGAAGCTTGGAGTGCAGATATGGAATTGGTACTGGAGTTTTATAATTTCAGAAGATTAGAATTGGAAAAGGTGGCCCCTAATGACGGCCATGTTTCCTTGGTAGAATTAGAATCTCATTTTAATGTCCAAATAATAACCCAAAACGTGGACAATCTTCACGAACGTGCTGGTTCAAAAAACGTACTTCATCTTCACGGTCAGTTAACACAAGCCAGAGGGGAGTATTCACCAAGTTCTGTTATTGATATTTCATACACTACTATTAATAAAGGTGATTTACACCCAAACGGAGAACAGTTACGTCCGCATATTGTATGGTTTGGTGAAGATGTACCCGAAATATTAAACGCCCAAGAGATTTGCTTAAAAGCCGATATTTTTCTTGTTATTGGAACCAGCTTACAAGTCTATCCTGCAGCAGGGTTAATTCATGCTTTACCATCTCATTGTGAGGTCTATTTAATAGACCCTAAAGCAGATGAAATTTCGACTACTAGTAAGGTAACCGTTCTAAAAGAAAAAGCCGGGACTGCTGTCCCGGCTTTAGTAAAAAATCTTATAAAAGGTAATTCTTAGTGAACTACATTAAATTTTTGAATAAATACACGTTGACCTTCTTCTTCAATGGTGTAGAAATACATTCCATTATCAAAGTCTAAGGTGTTTATAGAAACACTACCGTTTGAATTGCTCAAGCTATAGGTCGCCATTTTACCACCAATAATACTGTACACATTCAATACCGGAGCATTTACGTTAGTTAATTCGTAGCTAACTACAAACTCAGAATTTGCAGGATTTGGATAGCTCGTTACATCTGCATTATAAGAAACAGATTTAACAGCGTTTGGATGAACAGCGTAATACACCAAAGTATCGCTGATATTATCCGTCATATTATCTACTTTGATTATCCACTCTCCATCAACCATTGGAAATCCGTTTGGATCAATAGTCAAATACCAATCAACAGAGTCTCCATCTGCCATTGGGTCAGCACAACCTGCTGCAGAAAGGATTGGTCCGAAATCATTGTTATAGCAAGTATTACACTCACAAAACTGAATTTTCCAACTCACGGTATTTGGAAACACACCATTATCATTATCATTTAAAGTAGACGAAATTAAGTTCCATCTTAAATCAATAGCGTGACCACTATTATTAGATACATTAATCGTTGCCTTTTTAGCCGTCCCATCTTCCATAATTAAAGAAGCGGTATCTTGATTAAATGATAATTGTGCCGACACTGAAAACACAGTGATTAAAGCAATAAATAATATAAATATGTTTTTTACCATGATGTGTTTTTATAGTTCTTAGCCGCGAAAATATGATTAATATTATAGTAAGTCAAAAAAACTTTGCCAGTTGTATATTTTTTTATAGTTTGCAGCGAAATTCAAAAAAAAAATACACATGAAAAAAACTTTACTTATCGCAGGAGCGCTTGCTTTTGCTGGATCACTATCCGCTCAAATCTTTTCAGAAGATTTTGAAGGCGGAACAATGCCTACTGGTTGGGCTGTTACAACCCTCGCAACTGATGGCGGATGGAATGTTGGAGCAGCTGCAACACTAGGCTCAAATTCTTACCCATTTACAGGAAATACCACACAATTTGCAGGAACAAATGATGATGCGTGTAACTGTGATAAATCAAACGATTTTTTAACCTCTCCCGCTATTGATTTAACAGGACAATCTGGATCAGTATTTTTAAGCTTTAAACAATATTTCTTTGCATTATCTTATTCTGGAGCGCAAGAAGTAGGAACTATTGAAGTATCTTCAGATGGTGGTGCCTCTTATTCGATTTTATCACAGATGATTCCAGTAAATGAATGGGAAACTGCTGCATATGATTTAAGCGCTTATGCGGGTCAAACTATAATGATTGGCTTCCGTTATAACGATGGTGCTGGTTGGACTTATGGAATGGGAGTAGATGACATTTCTGTCTATGCTCCTGCAGATAAAGATGTGACTCTTAACTCTATTGACCTACCTAATTTTACTAAATTAGGAGCATCAGGTGGAGTTGCAGTAAAAGGATCTGTTACAAATAATGCAGGTGTAGCTATTACTTCAATGGATGTTGAATACACTATTGATGGCGGAACAGCTGTTGTAGACAATATGACTGGATTAAACATAGCGCCACTTACTAGTTATGACTTTACACATGCAACTGCATGGGTAGCTGCACTAGTTGGTGATTATGCGATAGAAATTAAAGTTACCGCTGTTAATGGCGCTGCTGATGCTGACATTACTAACAATGTACTTTCTCAAAATGTTATTGTATACGAGAACTCTTATCCAAGAACAGTATTATATGAAACTTTCACTAGTTCTACTTGTGGCCCTTGTGTTGCAGGAAATATCAACTTTGAAGGTATTGTAGCTAACATTCCTTCCAGTGAGTTTGCTTCTATTAAGTATCAAATGAGCTGGCCTGGTGCTGGTGATCCTTACAATACTGCTGATGGTAATACGGTAAGAGGTTATTACGCTATTAATAGTGTACCTAGACTAGAAGCTGATGGCGGATGGGATGGAAATTCTGGTTCTTTTACTATGGGTGTTCATACTGATGCATTACAAGTTCCTGCTTTTGTTAGCATTTATGCCGAATACAATGTAGATATAGCTGCACAAAAGGTAACTACTTGTGCTACCATTACCGCAATGGAAGATATGGGTGATGCTACTTTGCACATTGCTATTAAGGAATTTGAAACCTTTCAAAACGTTGGTTCTAACGGTGAAACTGAATTTTTAAATGTTCTTAAGAAAATGGTGCCAGATGCTAACGGACAAACTGTTACTATTACCAAAGGTATGAGTCAACAAATTTGTGAAGAATATACTTTCAAAGGTAGTTTCAGACTTCCAAATGATGCGAGTGATTTGATTAACGATGCTACAGAACACTCAGTAGAAGGTTTTGATGATTTAGGTGTAGTTGTTTGGTTACAAAATAATGCAACTAAAGAAGTATATAATGCTACTAACGGAATTGACACACCTCTTTCTACCAAGAATTTGGAAGCTAATGTTGCTACGGTAAGTGTTTTTCCAAACCCTGCAGTAAACAACACTACAATCTCTATCGTTTCTGTTGATGCTACTATTGCTTCAGTTAGAATTATGGATATCGTAGGTAAGGCTGTAATCAATATGGCTAACGTTAATTTAAGTAACGGTAACAACAATGTTGATTTAAATACGGCAACTCTTGATGCTGGTGTTTATCTTATTGAAGTAACTATTAATGGTGAAGTTTCTACTTCTCAATTAGTTATTCAGAAATAATAACAATACAACTAATATAAAAGGCCGTTTAACAAGTGTTAAACGGCCTTTTTTTATGCTTGCATAACATTATAATAACCAATAAATTAACGGCTAATCCTTACGAATTTACGCTAGCACATTTTTCAAAAAATAAATATGCATAGACAGAATAAATTATGTAGATTTACCGCCATTATTTACGTTTAATATTTACAATACATTAAAAATTAATTTATGAAGAAAATTTTTACGCTACTATCGGTATTAATAATTTCTGTCGCAGCATCTGCTCAGTATTATCAATTACCTTTTGTTAATGCTGGACAAAATCCCGGTAATTTAAACAATGACCCAGCTCAGCCATCGCAGGCTCCAACAGTTCCTGCTGGTTCTACTGATTGGTCAGCTGCTCAAACTATTCCATTTTCTTTTGACTTTAATGGAACAGCTTTTACATCATTATATATTGCACCTACAGGTATAGTTACATTTACTTCTGTTTCTGGAGCTGCACCTTCAAATGCTAATGTTGCAATTCCTAGCGCTACTATTCCTGATAACTCTATTTGCCTATGGGGCTTAGATCTTTCTGGAACAAATGACGCTGTTGAAGTTAAAACATACGGTACTTCACCAAATAGACAATATTGGATTCAGTGGAAATCAGCTTCTTGGGCTGGTATTGGCGCAACAAGTTGGGCATATTGGTCAATTGTTTTAGAAGAAACTTCAAACAATGTATACCTAGTTGATGAAAGAAATTTTGGCGGAACAGGTCCTGCAATAACAGCTGGTATTCAATTTACTTCCACTTCTGCTATGAGTGTTGCTGGTTCTCCAGCTCTTGGTTCAACTAACGTTGCTACTGGTGGATCTGATGAAGGTGTAATTGATAATTCTTATTACGCTTTTATTCAAGGTACTCAACCAGATTACGATGCTTCTATGGCTTCTTTGGACATGCCTAATTATTTAAAGACTGGTCAAGGTGGTGCTGATGTAAAAGCTACCATTACAAATATGGGTGCTCAAACTATTACAGCTTTAGAGCTATCTTATACCATTGCTGGCGGAACAGCTGTAGTAGCTAACGTTTCTGGTTTAAGTATTGCATCTGGAACTTCTGCAATCATTACACATCCAACTAAATGGAACCCTACAGCAGTAGGTACTTTTAATGTGGAATTTTGGGCATCTAGCATTAATGGAAATGCAGATTCTAATCCTGCAGATGATAAAGCAAGTAAAGATGTAATTACATATGTAAACTCATACCCAAGAACAGTACTATATGAAACTTTCACTAGTTCTACTTGTGGTCCTTGTGTTGCAGGAAATATCAACTTTGAAGGTATTGTAGCTAACATTCCTTCCAGTGAGTTTGCTTCTATTAAGTATCAAATGAGCTGGCCTGGTGCTGGTGACCCTTACAATACTGCTGATGGTAATACGGTAAGAGGTTATTACGCTATTAATAGTGTACCTAGACTAGAAGCTGATGGCGGATGGGATGGAAACTCTGGTTCTTTTTCTATGGGTGTTCATACTGATGCATTACAAGTTCCTGCTTTTGTTAGTATTTATGCAGAATACAATGTAGATATAGCTACACAAACAGTAAATACTTGTGCTACTATTTCAGCAATGGCAGATATGGGTGATGCTACTTTGCACATTGCTATTAAGGAATTAGAAACCTTTCAAAACGTAGGTTCTAACGGTGAAACTGAATTCTTAAATGTTCTTAAGAAAATGGTTCCTAATGCAAACGGTCAAACTGTTACTATTACAAGTGGTATGAGTCAACAAATTTGTGAGTCATATACTTTCCAAGGTAATTTTAGACTTCCAAATGATGCGGGTGATTTGATTAATGATGCTACGGAACACTCAGTAGAAGGTTTTGATGATTTAGGTGTAGTTGTTTGGTTACAAAATAATGCAACTAAAGAAGTATATAACGCTACTAACGGAATCGATACTCCTACTTCTACTGAAGATTTAGAAGCTAATGTTGCTACGGTAAGTGTTTATCCAAACCCTGCAGTAAACAACGCTACAATCTCTATCGTTTCTGTTGATGCTACTATTGCTTCAGTTAGAATTATGGATATCGTAGGTAAGACTGTAATCAATATGGCTAACGTTAATTTAAGTAACGGTAACAATAATGTTGATTTAAATACGGCAACTCTTGATGCTGGTGTTTATCTTATTGAAGTAACTATTAATGGTGAAGTTTCTACTTCTCAATTAGTTATTCAGAAATAATAACAATACAACTAATGTAAAAGGCCGTTTAACACTTGTTAAACGGCCTTTTTTTATGCGCTACTTAGAAATCTGTTTAAAGAGATCGCTATAAATGCCGTTTATCAAAACGCTTGATCGGTCAGGGTATGTAAAAATGCTTCCATAGCCTCTTCTTCTAACGTGGTTAAAAAGAACATTTTTGCAGATAGATTTCCCGGATTCATTAAATGCGTATCTAAAATTGGCATCCAATTAATTCCAGTACTATAAACAAGAATAACACTAATGTTGATTCCAATACTGCAACACTTGGTGCTGGTATTTATCTTATTGAAGTACCTATTTAATGGTGCGTTTTCTACTTTTCAAGTAGTTATTCAGCAGTACTAACAATACCATAAATTTATACGGCCATTTAACACTTGTTACACGACCTTTTTTATGCGCTATACCTACAGAAATCTACTTAAAGGGGTCACTATAAATGACGTTTGTCAAAAACTCTTGATCGGTCAGGGTATGCAAAAATGCTTCCATAGCCTCTTCTTCTACCGTGGTTAAAAAGAATTTTTTTGCCGATAGATTTCCAGGGTTCATCAAATGTGCATCTAAAGTTGGCGTCCAATTAATTCCAGTACTATAGCCAGAAATAACCTCTTTTAAACTCTTATAACCGCCATTATGCATATAAGGTGGTCTTACAGCAATATTTCGTAATGATGGAGCTTTAAACTTCCCTTTATCCCAAGGGTTTCCCGTTGTTCCCTCCACACCAATATCACCAGTCTCTCTAGTTAAGCCATTATTTCTTGACACTTCCGTTATCATTGCATCTGTAAAATGACAGCTAAAACAGGCTCCTTTATCCAAACGGTTAAAAAGCTCTTTTCCTAGATTCTCTTGCGCTGTGAAATTAGTGAAATCCTCATTAATAAGATGATTTGCTCTACCTTGATCATACTTTGAATTGAAAGACATCATACTTCGCACAAACTGGGATAAAGCTTTTGAAATTCTTTCAGAACTCACCACCTCATCACCAAATGCCCTTTTAAACAGAATTGGGTAATACGGCTGTTGTGCGAGTATTAATACTAGATCATCCAAATCCATTCCCATTTCTATGTGATCTTGAATAGGCCCCAAAACTTGCTCCTCTAAAGTCTCAGCTCTTTCATCCCAAAAGAACCTACCATTTACTCTAAATCTAGCATTCGACAAGCCCATAGAGTGTCTACCGGTTTTACCGCCATCAAATCCATCTGACAAAATTGCGGTATCACTAAACCCAAACTCTTGAATATGACAACTCGCACATGAAACGGTATTATTAACGGAAAGGTGCTGGTCATAAAATAAAATTCTTCCTAGGGTCGCTCCTTCATTGGTGATTGGATTAGTGGCAGGGGTATTATCTTGTAAGTAAATTAAATCTGCTCCTAAATACTCTGGCACTGATATTTCGTTATATTTAAAAGGCTCATTTGGTAAGGATAAATATTCAGACAGGGTATTATTATCTTTCTGGTATGCGGTTAATTCACCACCTGAATCAGTCTCTTTATTACATCCTGAAAAACCAATTAAGACGCTAGCAACTAACACAAACAACCCTAAAAAACTACCGCCTTTTCCTATCATAATTGAAATTTCATCAAATGTAGTTGTTTTAATACAGATTTAAGCTTCATTTAAATCATTAATCTATTGAATATCAATAAATATACCCGAACAAAACCCCTAATATTTTAATCTTAGTAAAATAACTGTTAATTTCATGACATTTGGCAAATGTGGTATCATTTTTATTGTTCATTAGGTATGATTGAATTATTATTACAACCTCAAATAAAACACATGAAATATTTCTCGTCTATTATTATCGCTCTACTAGTAACAGTAGCGGTTCAGGCACAAACTAAAGTGCCAGACATCAAAATTCAAACTATTGATTTTGAAACTTTTAACACCTCAAACATAACCAATGACGGCAAGCCGATTATCATTAGTTTTTGGGCTACTTGGTGTGCTCCGTGTAAATCGGAATTAAATGCCATTGCAGATGAATATCCAGACTGGGAAGAAACAGGAGTAAAAATCTACATTGTCTCTATTGACAATTCAAGAACGGTGAATTCTGTTCAACCCTATGTATACGGACAAGATTGGCCTTTTACTACTTTACTGGATGTTAATTCTGAGTTTAGAAGAGCAATGAATGTTAATAATGTACCTCATACCTTTTTACTAGACGGAGACGCTAAAATTGTTTGGCAACACAATGGCTATAATCCGGGTGATGAAGAAGAGCTTTTAGAGTTAGTTCATAAAATTCTTGCTGGAGAAAAAATATAATTAAATACAATTATTGAATTATGAGTTTAAGACCTCTCCTTTCAGCTTTACTATTAGCTGGAATTTCAATCACCTCATTACACGCACAAAAAACGGATTTATCCAATATTGATTTAGGTCAAATTCACGGAAATTTTGATTTAGGTGCGCAATACTACCGCAGTGATACGGCAATTGGAGCTCCAGACGTTCCGGAACAAGTGCTATTTAGTGGCTTTCTTAACTTAAACTATACCCGTGGAAATTTTAGGGCTGGTGTGAGATATGAAAGCTACCAAAACGCCTTATTAGGATATAGTCCAGAATATAAAGGTAATGGGATTCCTTACCGTTATGCAGGATATAAAATCGGGAATTTTGATTTTACCGCAGGTAACTTTTACGAACAATTTGGAAATGGGTTTACTTTAAGAACCTACTTTGAACCTACGCTAGGAGTTGATAATTCTATTGATGGATTTCGGGTAAAATATGATAACAAAGGGATCTCTATAAAAGCATTAATTGGTACGCAAAGAAATTACTTTGAGCAAAGTGAAGGTATTGTACGTGCCGCTGATTTTAACATTCAATTAAATGATTTAGTTAGTTCTTTAGCCGACAAAAAAACGAAGGTTCAATTTGGCGCTAGCGTGGTAAGTAAATACCAACCTGATAATAGTCCTGATTTAGACTTACCAGAAAATGTAATGACCTTAGGAGGTCGTTTTAAGATTTCTCGTAAAGGAATATATATTTTTAGTGATTATGCGTATAAGTACAATGACCCTTCTGCAGATAACGGCTATGTGTATAGACCCGGACAAGCATTAGAAGCTGGTGTTGGATATTCAAGAAAAGGATTCGGTGTGAATCTTACTGGGCACTCTTTAGTAAATATGTCGTTTAGAAGTGACCGTGATAATGGAAGTCAATTTACAGAGGAGTACATCAATTTTGTACCTTCTTTATCTAAACCACACAGTTACTTATTAATGTCTACACTGTATCCATACGCTACCCAATTGCAAAATGAAATGGCGTTTCAAATAGATATGGTTTTCAAGTTAAAAAGAGGATCAAACTTAGGCGGTAAATACGGAACCACATTCTTTGTTAACTTATCTATGGCCAACAATGTTGACACTACTAATTTAAACGATATGGGAACCAATCGCTTAGGCTATTCCGCAGACTTATTTAAAGTTGGTGACACCAAATTATGGCAAGATTTTAATATCAAAATAGTTCGAAAATTCTCTAAAACATTTCAATTAAAACTAACGTATCAAAATCTGTTTTATAACATTGATGTTCTTCAGGGTAAGCCTGGTTATAAAGATATTTTTGCAAATGTGATCATTGCGGAAGGAAAGTACAAATTCAACCGTACTAATACGCTCCGCCTAGAGGGTCAGGTATTATTTACCGATCAACATGATGGAGATTGGTTTGCAGCCGTAGCAGAATACACTATTTCACCGCATTGGACTTTTTCTGTACTAGACCAATACAATTACGGAAATACCTCATCATCAAAACGCATCCACTATTTCACTACCGCAGTTGGGTATACTCAAAAAGCGAGTAGAATTATGGTAAGCTATGGTCGTCAAAGAGAAGGCTTGTTTTGCGTAGGTGGTATTTGTAGGGTAGTTCCTGCATCAAATGGAATCAAATTAACTTTATCAAGTACTTTTTAATTATTGATAGAATGAAAAATATTTTAATTATTCTCGTAGTAATCGCTTCCATCTTTACTGGATGTGATTTAGTCACAGAACCTTATGGTCCTGTTGGTGATAGAGGTTGGAATCCGGGATTTGACCAGACGCCTATTTATAACGATACATTAGTCACTAAACGTAGAATTTTACTGGAAGAATTTACCGGGCACAAATGTCCGAATTGTCCAGAGGGAGCAGATATTGCCTCCCAAATTCACACCGATCACCCAGAAGATTTTCTAGTGATTTCGATTCATAATTCTGGTTCATTTTCAAAACCAGATGTACAAGACCCAGATCATCCCTACCCTTCTAATTTTGAAACAGAGACAGGAGAAAATTTACGAATTAAATATCAATTTTCTTCTTTCCCAGGTGGAATGTTAAACCGTTCTGATATTAATGGGAAAATTAAAATTGCCTATACAAAATGGGACGAAGAGGTAAACAAACTTATTGCTAACCCTGCGTATATGGAACCGCGATTCAAGTTATTTATCAAAAACACGTATAATAGTGAGTTGGGTAATAGATCGGTAAGAGTAGACTACAAAGTAGAAGCTTTAAAAGGTGCTGTTGGAAACTTTGCGATTGTAGGATATATTTTAGAAAATAATATTATTGCCCCACAAACGGACAATAGACTTTCTAATTCTTATGTGCCTGATTATGAACATAACCATGTATTACGTTTAGGATTTCCGGGTAATGGATCTGGAAAAACACTATTTGTTAACCCAGCTCAAGGAGATGTTACGGAATCTGTCACAGACGCAGAGTTACTATTTTCTTCCTTAGATGATAATTGGGTACCAGAAAACATTGATATTGTTATTTTCATTTACAACTCAGATACGGGTGAAATAATGGCCGTTGAAGAAATGAAATTAATTAACTAAAAAAAATCGGTGATAAGCTTTAGCCTATCACCGATTTAATATCTTTTATAAAGGTTCGTTTAATCCAACTTCAATACAGCCATAAATGCCGCTTGCGGAATTTGAACATTTCCTACTTGACGCATTCTTTTCTTACCCTTTTTCTGTTTCTCTAATAACTTTCGCTTTCTAGAAATATCACCACCATAACATTTTGCAGTTACATCCTTACGCACCGCTTTTACGGTTTCACGAGAAATAATTTTTGCTCCAATAGCAGATTGAATCGCAATATCAAATTGTTGACGAGGGATTAATTCCCTTAATTTAGCGCAGATTTTCTTACCTAAAGAATAGGCATTATCACGGTGAATCAAAGCAGACAAAGCATCTACATTATCACCATTCAATAAGATATCTAGCTTAATTAAGTTTGAACGTTGGTATTCTATCGGATGATAATCAAATGACGCATATCCTTTAGAAACCGTTTTAAGTCTATCGTAGAAATCAAATACAATCTCCCCTAAAGGCAAGTGGAATATAATTTCTACTCTATCGGTAGTTAAGTAATTTTGTGTTTGAAGAATACCACGTTTTTCAATACACAAAGTCATGATAGCACCAATAAATTCTGATTTCGTAATAATTTGAGCGGAAATATATGGCTCTTCAACGTGTTCTAAAATAGATGGATCAGGAAACTCTGATGGGTTTCGTACATTAAAAGTTTCTCCTCTGCGTGTATGTGCGATGTAAGAAACATTGGGAACGGTAGTAATCACCGTCATATCGAACTCACGTTCTAAACGTTCCTGAATAATCTCCATATGCAACATTCCTAAGAAGCCACAACGAAATCCAAATCCTAAAGCCACAGATGTTTCTGCCTCGTACGTTAACGAAGCATCATTCAACTGCAGTTTTTCCATGGCATCACGAAGCAATTCGTAATCATCGTTATCTACCGGGTACATCCCTGCAAAAACCATAGGTTTCACATCCTCAAATCCAGTAACTGCTTCACAAGGGTTTTCAACAGTAGTAATGGTATCACCCACTTTGACCTCCTTGGCAATCTTTATTCCTGAAATTATATATCCAACATCACCTGCCGAAAGCGTTTCCGATGGTTCTTGTTTAAGTTTTAGAAATCCAATTTCATCCGCCCCATATTTGCTATCGGTATTCACAAATTTTACAAGGTCGCGTTTATTTATCGTTCCATTAAAAACACGTACATACGCTATAATACCTCTGAATGAATTGTAAACCGAATCAAAAATCATGGCTTGAAAAGGTGCCTTTGGATCTCCTTTAGGAGCTGGGATAGTTTTAAGAATTGCTTTCAAAATTTCATCCACTCCCTCACCCGTTTTACCACTAGCAGGGATAATATCTTCGTATTCACAATCAATTAAATCTACAATTTGATCCGATACTTCATCAGGCATTGCACTAGGCAAGTCCATTTTATTCAAAATTGGAATAATGGTTAAGTCATTCTCCAATGCTAAATAAAGATTCGATATAGTTTGCGCTTGAATTCCTTGGGTGGCATCCACAATTAGTAGTGCCCCTTCACAGGCTGCAATAGAACGAGAAACTTCGTACGAAAAATCAACGTGTCCAGGAGTATCAATTAAGTTCAGAACGTAATCTTCTCCATCTTGCTTATAATTCATCTGAATAGCGTGGGATTTTATGGTAATTCCACGCTCCCGTTCAATATCCATGTCATCCAATAACTGTTCTTGACTTTCCCGTTCTGACACGGTTCCAGTATTCTGTAAAAGCCTATCAGCCAATGTACTCTTGCCATGATCAATATGGGCAATGATACAGAAATTACGTATGTTTTGCATTCTACTCATTGGCGCGAAAATACGCCAATTTTTAATGAGATGATGTACTTAATGCTAGTTTGGAAGGTTCAATAAGATAAATTGATAACTTCTTAATAATTAGCCTCACTCCATTACTACTTTCCAAATAAAAAAAAGCTCAACCCAATAGATCCCACCAAAAAATTAAACATGAAAAAA
>CAXMPG010000018.1:0-9979 GCA_964195485.1 uncultured Desulfobacterales bacterium | reverse complement strand
TTTAGTGGTTTCCATCCTGGTAACTAGTTGTTCCTCAAACGAAGTTGATACTACCAAGGTTTCCGTAGAAAAAGTAGTGGTTTCAAACCCTGGACTAAATACCGTCTTGTGGCATCAAACTGCAGCAGAGTATAAAGCATTGTGTTACCAAACGTACAATTTCGCTAAAATTCAATTGGTAAGTAAATTACACAAGCATGCATTCCCTTATGAGAAAGCACCAGCTATTATTATGGACTTGGATGAAACCGTAGTTGATAATAGCTTTTATAACGCCCAATTAATTAAAGATGGCGCAAGCTATAGTAAAGAAACCTGGAAAGACTGGAGTGATTTAGCACAAGCAGGAGAAGTTCCGGGTGCTATTGAGTTTATCAAATTCGCTAGAGAGAATGGCGTAACAGTTATTTTTATTTCTAATCGAAGAGTGAAAGAGTTGGATAATACCATGAGGAATCTCGTGAACTTAGGACTTACAAATTTAGATACCACTCATTTTTTCTTACGTGTAGATGAAGGTAGTAAGGCCCGAAGAAGAAGTGAAGTAGCTGAAAATTATGAAGTGTTAATGTTGTTTGGAGATAACTTAGCTGATTTCACAGAGGTTTTTGATAAGAAATCAGTGAGTGAAAGAAATGAGTTAACTCAAAATATGCAATCAAAATTTGGTGATAGCTTTATTGTTTTGCCAAATACATTGTATGGGGAATGGGATGGAGCGCTATTTAATTATCAATATGATTGGACTCCCGCTCAAAAAGATTCTATAAGAAGAGATTGGATTAAAGGGTATTAACATATGGGTCAATTAAAGTCATACTTATTATATCAACTTATTAAGGAGCCAATATTTTTATTGGCTTTTTTATTGGGTAGCTTGTCGTTTTCGGCAGAAGCAAATGATGCCCAGGCCAACATTGATAGCTTAATTGCACGGTGTGAAATGGATATTTCAGATGCAAACCGAATGCTTTGTTACCTTGATATTTCGTATTTCTACCAACCCATTGATACCCTGGAAATGTGGGTGTATTACCATAAAACGGTTGACTTAGCTAATAAAACGGGTGCTACTGAAATGGTTTCTTCTGCCCAATTGGATATTGGAAATTGGTACGGTTATATTGGTAACTTGGATAAATCAGAAGAGTGGTATATGAAGGCTATTAGAGTAAGTAAGGCTAATGGCGATGTGAGAACTGAGATGTTAAGTTGGTTAAATATTGCGGGTTTAGAGTTAACAAGAACCAACTATGAACGCCATGTGAAAATTGTAGATTCTTGTTTAGTCGTGGCTATAGCGCAAAAAATACCAGATGTAGAAATGCCTTGTTATGGCTTGTACGGAATGAATTATTGGAGAATGGGAGAGTATGATAAAGCAATGGAATACTCTTTGAAATCTCTTAAAATGGCCGAGGAATTGGGTTGGAAAGACAAGGTGCTTCAGCTATACAATAATATTGGATTGATTTATAAGGATAGAGAGGAGTATGATAAAGCGTTGTTTTATTTAAAGAAATCTTTAGATAGAGATTATTTCATTGACCCTGAAATTTACCACCATATTGGACGAATATACTTGGAACAAGGAGAAATTGATTTGGCTACCACATATTTAGATACTACACGCGTTTTGGCGGATGAGAGAAGCAATGTTGACCTTCAATCTGGCGTGCTTAACTCCTTATCAGAATTGGAGTTTGTTCATGAGAATTATGATAAGGCTTTAATTAACCTACTGGAAGCAAAGCAAATCATTAATGGAACAGATCAGAAAGAATATTTGGGTAGGGTTTATCTAAATTTATCTAAAGTTCATCGGTTGATGTCTGAAAATGACTCGGCTATTTTTTACGCTAAATTAGCCGTTAAAAGGTCTGCTTTACTGGATGAAAAAGAAACATTATCTACGGGGTATTTATATTGGTCAGAAGCATTGCAGGCTAATGGTGATTTTGAGCAAGCTTTAGTTTTTAATGAGAAGTACTCGGAGGTGAAGAATAAAATTCTTAATGAAAAGCGACTTAAGAATATCAGTGTTGCGGAGATTAAATACGAAACGGCCAAAAAGGATTTAGAAATTGAACGTAGCCAACAACGATTAAAAAATGTGCAAGTAGAAAAGAATGATATGATCATTAAATGGGGCGTGTCATTTATTCTGATGGTTTTATTTTTTGTTGCTTTATTTGCGTTTCTTAAGGTAGAGTCCACCAAGAAAGAAAAGAAACTTCTAGAAGAGTTTGCCAAAAACATTATCCAATCTCAAGAGGATGAGCGGAAGAAAATTTCGGGTGATTTACATGATAGTATCGGTCAAAATTTACTGCTAATTAAAAGAGATGATGAGATCACTAAAAATCCTCAGCTAAACGCATTGGTAGCAGAAACACTGGAAGAAGTACGTGCCATTTCTCGAAATTTACATCCCGTACAATTAGAACGTTTAGGTTTTACACGAGCGCTAGAACTAGTTATTGATAACTGTGAGAAATCGGGTGATATTGTGTTTAGTGATGAGCTTGAAAACATTGATGGACTATTGTCTAAAGAGATAGAAATTAATTTATACCGTATCATACAGGAGTGCTTAAGTAACATTCTAAAACACTCTAAAGCCAAGGCAGCCAAACTGAAAATAGATGTGGTGAAGCAAAATGTTATTGTTGAAATACAGGATAACGGCATTGGGTTCTCTTACAATCAAAAAATAAAAACGGGTAAAACCATTGGCTTAACAAGTCTTAATGAGCGCACAAAGCACTTAAATGGAACGTTGAAAGTAAAATCGGAAATAGGTAAAGGAACAAATTATACCTTTGTAATTCCACATAAAGCATAAGGTTTGTATAAAGTCGTAATAGCTGATGATCATCCAATCTTGTTAACAGGCTTGGAGAGAATCATAAATAGTATTGAAGGTTTTGAGGTTATTCATGCCTGTAATAATGGTGTAGAAGCTTGGAATGCGGTAGATAGCTTTCAGCCGGATATTGTATTTCTAGATTTGGATATGCCCGAAATGAGCGGGTTAGATGTGGCGTCAAAAATCAAAAAAAAGTATCCAGATATTTCTATTTCAATTCTAACACTGCATAAAGAGGAGTCTTTTCTAGTTCGTGCGATTGATTTAGGTGTAGAAGGTTTTATGCTAAAAGATTTTGCAAATGTGGAAATTGAAAAATGTTTAATAGCACTTTCAAAAGGAACGAAATTTTACTCTGAAGTGCTGAAAGACTTGATTCATCCTTCGGAGTCATTACCTGAAAATTATTCCAAATTAAGTAGGACAGAGCGCAAAGTATTGCGCTTGATTTCTACAAATAAAACAAGTAGGGAAGTAGCTGAATTAATGTTTCTTAGCCCGAAAACAATACAGAACCATCGCTATAGTATCTCCAAAAAGCTAGCGCTTGAGCCTAAAAATAATAGCCTTTTAACCTGGGCAACTAAGTTTTCTGATTCTTTATAAATATGCCAAAAATAGGGTGCAGCCCCTATTGTTTCAATGCGCTTAGTTTTTACTTTTGTAAGGTAGAATAAGGAGAGATGGTTGAGTTGGGAAATTAAATCACTTCAATAAAAATATTTGTGTGGAATCTCTGTCTTGGTAAAATGCTTGTGAAAGTATGAGCCAAGCGGAGATTTATTTTCCTTACGTAGTAAGAAACTAACCTTAACTAATTCAACTATTGAGTGCGAAGTAATACCTGTTAAATGAACAATACTTTCGAGGGCTCAACCTCTTCAAAAGCTTTTTTTGAGATGTTTCAAATCGGAGACGAGTTTGAAGTGAAATCTATTATTCCGTGTAGTTTATATGAGACACTGTTAATCGCACATGCTTCTGAAATTAATTATTTGAATCGAAATAAAACAGAAGGTGTTTTATTCAATTATATCAGACAAAACTTCATTATTATTGATTCTAACGGCAATAATTTGATGATGGAGTCGGTAGAGAATTTGGGTAGGGACGAGGAATCAAAAACTATGACATTTCAGTTACTATTTGAAAGGTCTGCTTCAGAAATAAAATGGGTTGTCAATACTTTTTTATTTGATGTGAATCCCGATCATGCCAATTACCATTTTGTAAATGAAGAGGAAGATGACTATATTATAACTTCTTTACAAGATTCAAAGTTTGCCATGCCTACCAATGAAAAAAACAATAAAATGTGGATGGTTGCGGTATTCGTTTTTATTCTTGGTTTGGCTGTAATTATTTATAAAACAAAGGGTTAGGTTGTGTTAGTGTTGTGAGTTAATCCAATCAGCCGTTTCTTTTATCGCATCTTTAAATGGTGTAACTGTATATCCTAACTGGTTTTTTGCTTTGCTAACATCTGTAGCCCAAGTATGCATGTATTTTCTAATAAAAGGAGGGGTAATCTTAGGTTTGATACCAAATTTATCTCCTAAAAACTGCATCGTGTTAGCTGCGCCAAGCATTATTGTAAGAGGAATTGCAATTGGTTTTCTTATAATTCCGGTAGCCGCTCCAAACGCAACTAGCAATTCTCTATAGGTCATGTTCTCTCCACCTAGAATATAGTTCTCTCCCGTTTTTCCATTAATAGCAGCAAGGTAATGACCATTAATTATGTCTGAAATGTAGGCATAGTTTCCGGCTGTTCTGCCATCTCCGGGGACAAACCTAAAACCTTTATACATGTAATCTTCAAGCAGTTTAGTTACGGCATTACTTGCGCTTAAGTTTCCTGGTCCGAAAACCCTTGTTGGACTAACAGTTACGATGTCCATCCCATTTTTAACGTATTCCTGAATTTTTTCGTTCGCAATTTGTTTGGTGCGTTCGTATTCGGTAAAAGGAGGAAGGGTCTGCTTTATTTCTTCGGTAATCAGCGAATCGTCTATTTGTGGACCAAATGTGCCTGCAGTGGCTGTTGCCACTACGCGAGTAACATTATTGGCTTTTGCAGCTTCTAAAACATTGATTGTGCCACCTACATTAATATCGTAATAGGTTTGCATGTCTTTTGCCCAAGGTTGCGCATATGCGGCTAAATGAAAAATAATAGCGCAATTACTACTGGCTTTTACTAGCGATTCTAAATCAATTAGGTTAGCGGTAACAGAATTAATTTTCGTGTGATTAGCTAGCTCTGGTTTTAGCATAGATCCGGGTCTATGCATCGCATTTACCTCAATTCCTTTATCGGCTAAAAATAAAGCCAGTTGACCTCCAACAAAACCCCCTGCACCCGTAATAAGTACTTTTTTTATATCTGTATTATTCATGCGGATAACTCCAAATTTCAGTGTGCGAATTCAAGTGTAATGAAAGAACTGGCAATTCACTTATTTAGCAAATCAAAATGTTTGGTGCGGTAGATTATATTAAAACAAATCACTTAATAAGTCATCCGATACCATATTTGGTAAAGTAACTTTCAATTCTGGCGTACGTTCCATTTCACGTTTTATGGCAAAATTTGCTTCTTCGTTACGTGCCCAAGCTCTACGACTAATTCCGTTATTTACATCCCAGAATAACATTTTCTTCGCGCGTTGAGCGGCATCATCCGTTCCGTCTAGTACTAAGCCAAAACCACCGTTGATTACTTCCCCCCAGCCAACACCACCACCATTGTGAATGGAAACCCAAGTAGCACCACGGAATGAATCTCCGATAACATTTTGAATAGCCATATCTGCAGTGAACATTGAACCATCGTAAATATTTGCGGTTTCACGAAACGGAGAATCCGTACCTGAAACATCGTGATGATCACGACCTAAAACTATGGGTCCGATTTTACCTTCTTTAATAGCTTCGTTAAAAGCAAGTGCAATTTTTGAACGTCCTTCGGCATCTGCGTAAAGAATACGCGCTTGTGAACCCACTACTAATTTATTTTCTTGTGCGCCTTTAATCCACGTAATATTATCCTGCATTTGCTGCTGAATCTCTATCGGTGAATTGATTTTCATTTCAGTTAAAACATTCAATGCTATTTGATCGGTAACGGCTAAATCATCTGGGTTACCAGATGCACATACCCAACGGAATGGTCCAAATCCATAATCAAAACACATTGGCCCCATGATATCTTCTACGTAAGATGGGTATTTGAAAGTCAATCCGTCTTCACTCATTACATCTGCACCAGCGCGTGAAGATTCCAGTAAAAATGCATTTCCGTAATCAAAGAAATACGTGCCTTTGGCAGCATGTTTATTGATCGATGCAATTTGTCTACGTAAAGATTCGTGAACCTTTTCTTTGAACGCTTTTGGGTCAGAAACCATTAATTCATTCGACTCTTCATAGCTTAATCCAACAGGGTAGTAACCACCAGCCCATGGATTGTGTAGTGAAGTTTGGTCAGAACCTAAATCAATATAAAGGTTAGCTTCGTCAAACTTTTCCCATACTTCTACAATGTTCCCATCGTAGGCTATAGAAACAACTTCTTTATCGGCTTTAGCCTTGCTAACACGTGTAACTAGTTCATCTAAATCAGAAATAACTTCGGCTACCCAGCCTTGTTCATGGCGTTTGTAAGATGCTTTTGGGTTTACCTCAGCAATCACCGTAACCGTACCGGCAATATCACCTGCCTTTGATTGTGCGCCACTCATTCCGCCTAATCCTGAAGATACAAATAGCTTTCCTGCTGTTCCTGTACTTGTAATAGGTCTAGCTGAAGAGCCTGCGTTAAGCGCATTGGAAGCATCAATCATTCTACAACCATTCAAAACCGTAATGGTAGTTCCGTGAACAATACCTTGCGGGCCAATGTACATATAAGAACCTGCGGTCATTTGTCCGAATTGGGTAACTCCCAATGCATTGAATTTTTCCCAATCGTCTTGCTTAGAATAATTAGGAACCATCATTCCGTTAGTCACAACAACTCTCGGAGCATCTTTATGCGAAGGATATAAACCCATTGGGTGACCAGAATACATTGCTAATGTTTGCTCAGAAGTCATTTCGCTCAAGTACTGCATCGTCAATAAATATTGCGCCCAGTTTTGAAATACAGCTCCATTACCTCCATAGGTAATTAGCTCATGTGGGTGCTGTGCCACACGATAATCCAAGTTGTTTTGAATCATATGCATAATAGCCGCAGCTTGTTGACATTTTGCTGGATACTCTGTTATTGGACGTGCATAAAACTCATAATCAGGGCGAAATCTATACATATAGATTCGACCGAAATCTAAGAGTTCTTGTGCAAATTCTGGAGCCAAAACAGCATGTTGTTCTTTTGGAAAATAGCGTAAAGCATTTCGAACTGCCAATTCTTTTTCGGCAGTCGTCAAAACATCCTTTCTCTTGGGAGCGTGACTTACGCTATTATCGAAAGGTTTTAATGCGGGTAATTCACTTGGAATTCCAGCTTTGATGCTGTTTTTAAAATCGCTCATAGTTATTTTTTTTTGCTATTAAACCCATAAGGACAGTGACGACAGCTGTTTTTACAACAGTATCCACGTTTTAAATGATAGGCTTCCGTAAAAACCTTGTAACCTTCTTTCGATAAATAATAATCTTCAGGTGCTAACTCATTTGCACCAAATAATCCTCCGTTTGCCATGGGCGGCAAAGGTAATACTATGAATTTATTCTGAGAGCTTAGGGTGCAGTAAAGTTCGCTATGTTTACTTAGGGTTAATTATGGAATTGATTATTTCTAAAGCTTTTTCCTTGTCATCGCTATCAATATACAAATCCAAAACATCCGGTAATCCACCACCAAAGCCAGCCGAGTTACCCGATTGAAAACCATTTTTAGTTATAGTGGAAATTCCTTGGAGATAAAGTTCTCCTTTTAATCTTGAAATGGTGATTTCGGTATCTGTATGGATTTTTAAAAGGCTTGACATAATTATTGGTTTAAGGAGTTGTAATTAAAGTTACACGTTTTCACACGTTACAAATGTAGGGTAATAATAGATAAGAAATAAAGATTGAAGCCTAAAAAGTATTAAGCTTCAATCTTTTGTGTTTTTTTTATTTTATGGTAAGAAGAAAGTAATTTTTCTTTCCTCTCTGTAAAAGGATATACTTATCACTAATGAGATTAGACTCACTTAAATTTAACTCTTCGTTTACTTTTTCTTTATTTATTGAAATAGAATTTTCTTTAAGAGCACGTCTAGCTTCTCCTTTTGATTTCAGGAATCCACATTCTGCAAGAGCGTCAATAATATTCATTCCGTTCCAGTTGGCAAGCTCTCCCTGAGGAACACCATCAAAAATAGAAAGGAAATCATCTTCATTTAAATTCTTTAAACTATCAGCGGTTGCTTTTCCAAATAAGATGTTAGAAGCTTCAATAGCGGTCTTTAAATCTTCTTCAGAGTGAACAGTAACCGTAATTTCTTCTGCTAAACGTTTTTGAAGAATTCTTTGATGTGGCGCTTCGTTATGTTGCTCAATTAATCCATTAATGGTTGACTCATCTAATAAGGTGAAAACCTTGATGTATTTTTCGGCATCTTCGTCAGATGAGTTTAGCCAATATTGGTAAAATTTATAAGGTGATGTTCGGTTTTTATCTAACCATACATTTCCACCTTCTGATTTCCCGAATTTAGAACCATCTGCTTTTTTAATTAATGGTGCCGTTAAAGCAAATCCAGTACCTCTAGCTTTTCTTCTAATTAATTCTGTTCCTGTTACAATGTTTCCCCATTGGTCTGATCCACCCATTTGAATTTTACAATTCTCGTTTTGGTATAAATGGTAGAAATCATATCCTTGAATTAACTGGTAGGTAAACTCTGTAAAAGACATTCCTTCGCCTGCTAATCTGTTTTTTACCGAATCCTTACTCATCATGTAGTTTACGGTTATGTGCTTTCCGGTATCACGGATAAAGTCTAAAAAATTCATGTTTTTAAACCAATCGTAATTGTTAACCACTTTGGCGGAGTTTTCACCACAATCAAAATCCAAGAATTTTTCTAGTTGAGCTGTTTGACAGTCTAAATTGTGTTGCATTACATCTAAATCCAGTAAATTACGTTCTGAACTTTTACCAGATGGGTCACCAATCATACCCGTAGCACCACCAACTAAAGCGAGCGGACGATGTCCGGCACGTTGTAAATGTACCAATAACATAATGGGAACTAAATTCCCAATATGCAATGAATCGGCTGTTGGGTCAAAACCTACGTAACCAGAAATCATTTCTTTATTCAACAAATCTTCTGTTCCAGGCATGATGTCGTGTATTAATCCACGCCAAGTGAGTTCTTTTACTAAGTCCATATTGTATTGTTTATAAGGGCGACAAAGATAATTTTCAAACTTGAATGACCATTATTATTGATTATTAATGCATTTTGATTTTCACTTCATAAAATTAGTTGCTACGTGTGATTCTTTGGTTTACTTTGAGCAAATATTTTTTACTATGAATAAAGGATTTAAGAGCGTTTTTGTTGCAATTACAGGTGTGTTAATCATTGGGTTGCTTTCTTTTGGAGACAAAAAGGAAAAAGAATCAATGGTGGAGATTACTACCAAGTTTGGAGTGATGAAAATCAAATTGTACAATGAAACGCCTTTGCATAGAGATAATTTTTTGAAATTAGCTAATGAGCAGTTTTTTGATAGCGTTTTGTTTCATCGTGTTATTAATCAGTTTATGGTTCAAGGAGGAGATCCAGAATCTAAAAATGCTCCAGAAGGAAGTATGTTAGGAAATGGTGGTCCCGGGTATGATATTCCAGCAGAATTTGTTTCGGGTTTATATCACAAAAAAGGCGCTTTGGCTGCGGCTAGAGAAGGGGATGATATAAACCCTGATAAGAAGAGTTCTGGGAGTCAGTTTTACATTGTTCAAGGGCGTGTATTTGATACTGCTCAATTACAAGCTTTAGAAATTAGAAGGTTACAACAATACCGTTCCGAAGAGTTCAAAAAATACATGAATCAGCCGGAGAATAAAGAGTTATTAGGTACGTATATGCAGGCCATGCAAAATGG
>CAXMPG010000017.1:0-11385 GCA_964195485.1 uncultured Desulfobacterales bacterium | reverse complement strand
GGCTTCATCCAAAATAAGAATGGTAGGGTTCTTTAACACGGCACGTGCAATAGCAATGCGTTGTCGCTGGCCACCCGATAATTGAATGCCTCGTTCTCCAACTATAGTATCAAACCCTTCTGGGAAAGATTCGATAAAGTCTAGTGCGTTAGCCTTTTTTGCCGCAAGTTTAATTTCTTCTAAAGTTGCTTCAGGGTTTCCGTAAGAGATATTTTCCTGGATGTTTCCTCCAAATAGAATTACCTCCTGCGGTACAATTGCCATTTCGTTACGTAAGGAAGAAAGTGGATATGCATCAAGCGATTTATTATCTAAAGAAAGGGTTCCGGTTTGTGGGTCGAAAAAACGTAGAATTAATGAGACTAAAGTAGATTTACCAGCACCAGATTGTCCAACTAAAGCTACCCGCTCACCTTGTTTAACTTGAAAAGAAATGTTTTTTAAAACCGCTACATCTGGACGAGTAGGGTAATGGAATGAAACATTATTAAATTCAACTTCCCCTTTTAGACCATTGATTTTGGTTGGTTTATTATGGACGTCTATGTTTTCAGGAGTTTCGTTAAAGATATCTAGTAAATCTTCGGTTGAACCCACTCCTTTTTGTAAACGAGAGTATAAGTCAGCCGCACCTCCAATAGAAGCGCCTACAAAAATGGTGTAGAATAAGAATGTGGTTAAATCACCGTTACTCATTTCACCGGTTTCCATCAATTTAGCCGCTTGCCAAATCACTAGAATAAAAGCACCAAAAATGGCGAAAATGATAAAGCTACTCATAAACCCTCTGGCATAAACTCCACGCATGGCAACCTTACGAACTTCATCTACTTTGGCAGTATACCTTTTAACTTCAAAGTACTCATTAGCAAAAGACTTAACACTTTGAATAGCCGTAAGCGTTTCTTCTACAATTACATTGGATTCCGATATTTTTTCTTGGGTAGATTTAGAGAAGGCTTTTACTTTTTTTCCAATAATAACCGCCACAATAATTACGACTGGAAGCGTGCCTAACATGATTAGAGTGAGTTTGTAGGAGTAAAGTGTTAAGGCAACTATACCAATAGTTAAGGTTAGTATTTGACGAATGAGCTCTGCAATAACGATGGTAAATGTTTCTTGTATTTGGGTAATGTCGTTTGAAATTCTACTGTTTAATTCTCCTACGCGTTTACTGTTAAAGTAGTTCATAGGTAAAGAGAGTAAATGACGATACGTTTCTTTACGAAGTGTCATTAATACTTTTTCGGTAACGTCATTAAATAGGTAGATTCTAAAAAACGCCAATATAGCTTGAACGGTAAAAAGAAGGAATAATGCAGCGGCTATGGGGTTAATCCCAGTAAAAGTATACCCTAAAAAGTCAACAGGGTTTCCGTTAACAGCATCAATAAGTTTACCTACTAGGGCAGGAAAGAGCATAGACATGGAGCTGGCAACAATTAAAATAGCCATCCCAATACTAAACTTAACCTTATACGGTCTGAAGTATCTAAAAATTCGCAAGGCTTTTTTCCATGCACCTTTTTTCAATTTCACTTCGTCTTTTTTCTTCTTTTTTGGTGCAAGCACGTGTTTTAGTTTTTGGTGCGGCAAAAGTAATTTAATAGCTCAATGTGGAATGCAGCATGGCAAAGTTTGTGGTTAGCGAAGAGAAAATATGACATCAATATTACAAGGATGATTTAAGGGTATATAAACAGGTGTTTGTGGCTGTTTATTGATGGCTAAACAAATGGTTTTTCGCTAGTTTGGTGGAGTTGTAAATTCACGAAAAATATTTTATTTATTTTGTTGGATAAAAAAGTTTTTACAGTACATTTGCAATCCAAATTTTGAACAACACAATTTTGTTATTTCTGGAGAGATAGCAAATGTAAAATATAAGTTATGAAAAGAACATTTCAACCTTCGCAAAGAAAACGTAAGAACAAACACGGATTTAGAGAGCGTATGTCATCTAAAGATGGACGTAGAGTTTTAGCACGTAGAAGAGCTAAAGGAAGAAAAAGAATTTCTGTATCAGACGAGCCTAGACACAAGCGCTAGGTTTCCGTTAATAATCGGAAACTTTTCATTAAAAGTATTAAGACCGTTCTCATTGGAGTTCGGTCTTTTTTTGTTTGTCCTTAGAGTATCCCTAACTCAATGATGTACCTTTCTGTTTTTGCTGTGAGAAGTAAATGTCCTGCTTGCAGAACATGGTAATTTTGTTCTTGACCAATTTTCTTACCAAACCAAACGCCTAAATTTGGCTTTATTACTTTATCGTTTTTGCCAAAGAATTGGTATACAGGTATGTCATGCTTTTTAATATTTTGAATACACAACTTCATATTTGGGTTGGTATCTTTAAAGGTAAGCCAGACTTTATAAACGAGTTCGCGTTTATCTTTTTCGTCCATGTTGTTAATGGCAAACTTCTTAATTTTATCGTTAATGAGTTTTGTTTTGTGCATGCCATTAACCATACTGAAAAATAATCGCGGGTTTTCTAAAAAGTATTTGTAAACGTTACGACCAACAACTGTATTGCTAGCAATGAAGTACCAAATATTCTTTTTAATTCCATCTGGAGCGAAAAGCCAAAGTGATTCTACCTTTTCTGGAAAAACCTCCGTAAACATGAGGGCAATCTTACCTCCCAAACTATAGCCCATTATTGCGGCTTGCTCAATGTTTTTTTCGGTGAAAAACTGTGAGAACAATTGTTTGAACTCGTGTTTGGTAAAGGTGTCTTGTGCAATTCTCTCATCTGGGTATTCACTCACACCGTGATGAAAAAGGTTGAAAGCATAAATGGTATATTTCGCTCCAAAAAGAGATTCGAAAGCTTTGTAATCTTTAGCGTGACGACCAAACCCATGAAATGCTAAAAGCGCTGTTTTACCCGTTCCATACGTGAAGTACTCTAACTTAAGTTGTCCTAATTCTAAGAATTTACCTTTATCCATCTAATACGAAAGTAGGTATTTTTTTGCGGCTAATTTTGCGTTAAGGATTGTAGCGATAGCTTTTTTATGTGATAGTATTAGAGAAGCTTGATTTAAAAGAGCGACCGGCCTCGACTTCACGTAGCTTCTGCAGAGCAAGGGGAAGCTCCTTTTAAAATTAGTTGAACTTACTAACCTTAAAAAATTTAAGTGGAAAGCCTGTTAAAACGCCCAAATCAAGATTGTTAATACCTCGTTTAAAACCCGTGTAAATTATGATTAAAAACCGAAATTTCTAGTTGTTAGAGCTATGGGTTAATTGTATTTTCGCACCCAATATTTATAACATTATTTATTCTAGTATGCCAAGAGATAAGAGTATAAAATCAGTTTTAATTATTGGAAGTGGCCCCATAGTGATTGGTCAAGCATGTGAGTTTGATTATTCGGGTTCGCAAGCAGCAAAATCTTTGAAAGAAGAGGGTATTGAGGTTACGTTGATAAACTCAAATCCGGCAACTATTATGACTGACCCGAGCACGGCAGATAATGTGTACTTGTTGCCATTGACTTCTGACTCCATCAAACAAATTTTAATAGAGCGTCAAATTGATGCGGTTTTACCTACCATGGGTGGGCAAACGGCTTTGAATCTATGTATTGAGTGTGATGATTTAGATCTCTGGAAAGACTACGGAGTGAAAATGATTGGGGTGGATATTGCCGCCATTGAGATTACTGAAAACCGTGAGGCGTTTAGGAATTTAATGGATGAAATTGGTATAGGTTCTGCGCCATCAGCAACAGCTAAATCCTTTTTACAAGGAAAAGAAATTGCACAAGAACTAGGGTTTCCGTTGGTAATTAGACCATCGTATACTTTAGGGGGGACTGGTGCTAGTTTTGTACATACGCGTGAAGAATTTGACCATTTATTGGATAGAGGATTGCATGCATCGCCTATTCATGAAGTGCTTATTGATAAGGCTGTTTTAGGCTGGAAAGAGTATGAGTTAGAGCTTTTACGTGATGATAACGACAATGTAGTTATTATTTGTAGTATTGAAAATATGGACACAATGGGTATTCATACTGGTGATTCAATTACGGTTGCTCCCGCTTTGACCTTGTCGGATACTACTTTTCAAAAAATGCGTGACATGTCAATTTTAATGATGCGCTCTATTGGTGATTTTGCGGGTGGTTGTAATGTTCAGTTTGCGGTTTCTCCGGATGAAAAAGAAGATATTATTGCGATTGAAATTAATCCACGTGTATCACGTTCGTCTGCTTTAGCAAGTAAAGCTACGGGGTATCCAATTGCTAAGATTGCAACAAAATTGGCTATAGGGTATACGTTAGATGAGTTAGATAATCAAATTACGGGAACTACATCGGCTCTTTTTGAACCTACGTTAGATTACGTAATTGTTAAGATACCACGTTGGAACTTTAATAAGTTTAAAGGTGCAGACAGAGAATTGGGTCTGCAAATGAAATCTGTAGGTGAGGTAATGGGAATTGGAAGAAATTTCCAAGAAGCCATTCAAAAAGCATGTCAATCGTTAGAGATTAATAGAAACGGAATTGGTGCAGATGGTAAAGAAGTACGTGATCAAGATAAGATTTTAGCTAGTTTAGCTAAACCATCTTGGGATAGATTATTTCATTTATATGATGCCATTAAATTAGGAATTCCATTTGCAACTATTCATGAAATTACAAGAATTGACCCTTGGTTTTTACATCAAATAGAAGAGTTGATTTCTATTGAGCGTGAAATGGAGAAATACCATTTAGGTAATTTTCCAACATCACTCATGCGCGATGCGAAAGAAAGAGGATATGCCGATAGACAAATTGCACATGTTTTACGTTGCTTAGAAAGCGAAGTATATAACAAGCGTAAAGAAATGGGTGTTAACCGTGTATTCAAAATGGTTGATACGTGTGCGGCTGAGTTTCCTGCCGAAACGCCTTATTTTTATTCTACGTACGAACAGGAAAACGAATCGGTTAGAAGCGATAAAAAGAAGGTTGTTATTTTAGGTTCTGGTCCAAATAGAATTGGTCAAGGAATTGAGTTCGATTACTCATGTGTGCATGGTGTATATGCTGCGCAAGAATCAGGATATGAGGCAATTATGATTAATTGTAATCCTGAAACAGTAAGTACCGATTTTAATACCGCAGACAAATTATATTTTGAACCCGTATTCTGGGAACATATTTACGAGATTATTCAGCACGAAAAACCGGAAGGTGTTATAGTGCAGTTAGGTGGACAAACAGCCTTGAAATTAGCAGAGAAATTAACGCGATACGGAATTAAAATTCTAGGTACTTCAGCCGAAGCTTTAGATATGGCAGAGGATAGAGAGCGTTTTTCTGACTTGTTAAAATCAATGGATATTCCTTATCCAAAATACGGAGGGGTAGATAGCGCAGAAGAGGCTGTGGCTCTTTCAAAACATTTAGGTTTCCCATTATTGGTGAGACCTAGTTATGTATTGGGTGGCCAATCTATGAAGATTGTAATTAACGAGCAGGAGCTAGAGCATCATGTGGTTAATATCTTAAAAGATTTACCAGGAAATAGAATTTTATTAGATCATTTCCTAGAAAACGCTATTGAGGCTGAAGCCGATGCGATTTGTGATGGTACCGATAGTTTAGTGATTGGTGTTATGGAGCATATTGAACCTGCAGGAATTCATTCAGGTGATAGTTATGCCGTTTTACCTGCGTTTGATTTAAGTCCAGAAATTGTTGAAACCATTAAAGATTATACGCATAGAATTGGAGTAGCGTTAAAAACCAAAGGGTTAATAAACCTTCAGTTTGCCGTTAAAGATGATGTGGTTTACGTAATTGAAGCAAACCCAAGAGCATCGCGAACCGTTCCGTTTATTGCGAAAGCTTACAAACAACCTTACGTGAATTGGGCAACCAAAGTCATGTTGGATGAGGTGAAGGTAAAAGATTTGGATTACAACCCTCAAATGAAAGGATACGCTATTAAGATTCCAGTATTCTCATTCGATAAATTCCCTAACGTAAGTAAGGAATTAGGTCCTGAAATGAAATCTACCGGTGAAGCAATTCGTTTTATTAATCACTTAAGAGATCCTTTCTTTAAGAAAATTTACTCTGAGCGTAATCTATATTTAAGTAGATAGTATTTATGAAGTTACTTCTTATACTTGTAGGAATTTACCTTTTCTTTAGAGTGTTTGGTAAATACTTTATGCCATTCATAATGAAATGGTTCATGGGCTATTTGGGTAAAAAGGCACAAGAAAATATGCAATCCAGAGGTTTTGATACCTCTGGCTTTCAAAATCAAAATGAAGAACCTGTTTCGGGTAACGAAAAGGTGACTGTTCAGAAAAAAACAACCCAAAGTACTGCCACTAAATCAATGGATGGTGTGGGTGATTATGTTGATTTTGAGGAAGTGGAGTAGTGGTTTTTTTACTTAGTTGGAGTACATTTACAGCAACCATATTATTCTAGACTTTAAACTTGATCGAATGAAACAGTTTCATACGTTACTTCTCTTTTTATTAATTCTACTTTTTTCAAGTACGAATAGTAACTCCTATTCTCAAATCAGACTAGATTCTGGGTTAGTTGGCTTTTTTAAGTTGGACTCAAATTATGCTGATTCCAGTAGTATAGCTCTTCACGGAACGGCCTCTTTTGTTGCTCACACGGCAGGAATTCATTCTTTAAGTAATACAGGAGGTTTATTTAACGGGTCTAATTCTTATGTTTCTGCAAATCCAAGTAATAGGGGAGTTATAGATACGATTTCAATAAGTGTATGGGTGAAAACAAATACTAATTCCAGTAATAATGAGTGTTTGGTGTCAAAGTATAATTGGCATGTGAATAAAGGTTACCTATTGAAATACAAAAATGGTTATCCAGATATTCAAGGAAGAAATACTTCGGGTTCCTATATTACTACTCTGAATACAACCAAATCAATATCCGATGGTAATTGGCATCATGTATTGGGCGTAGTTGCAGGTAACAAATGGGAAATATGGGTGGATGGTGTTTTAGCAAGTAATACGATATCGTCTGCTGCCAATCCCGGAATGGTAAATTCGTATCCAACCACAATTGGAAGTTACTATGATGGCAACCATAACATGTTATTTGGAGGTGCTTTAGATGAAGTAAGAATTTATTCTAGAGAGTTACAAGCTTCTGAAATTACCTATTTAAGTAATCAACAAAACAACTTTGTGACCGTTTACGATACCGTATGCGATTCCTACACATCACCTAATGGTAATAATGTTTGGACGGTTTCTGGCCTTTATCCAGATATTAATTATGGTTCTTCCGTAGCCGATTCAGGAACCATTTTAAATCTTCAAGTTAACGGTATTGATACCAATGTGGTACTGGTTTCAAATCGGTTGCATGCGTTTTCAAATAATAGCTATTCTTATCAGTGGTTTGAATGCAGTACTGGAATGGTTCCTATTATTGGCGCCACAGATTCTATTTATACCCCAATGTCAAACGGGTCGTACTCCTTGGTAATAAATAATGGTAATTGTGTAGATACTTCCTCATGTCATTCGGTAACTTTAGCCACAACCAATCTTAACTCAGGGTTAGTGGCGCATTTCAAGCTAGACGCTAATGTTGCAGATTCAAGTACTACGGCTATACATGGTGTTGGGTATAATTTAACCAATGCTTTGGGTATTCAATGTGATTCGAATGCAGCGTATTCGTTTAACGGAACTAGTTCTAAAATTGTTTGTGGAACAAGTAATCGGGGAGTGACCAATACGGTAAATATGAGTGTGTGGGTTAAAACAACGACTAATACGGGACATAGGTTTATCATAGATAAGTATAACTGGTCTGTTAACAAGGGGTATTATTTAGCCATAAAGAATGGGATTCCATATGTAGGGGCTAGAAATAAATCAGGAACAGGGCAAGGAATTGGTTATCATACTTGGAATGCTAGTCAAACGTTTTTAATATCTGACGGGAGTTGGCACCATTTAGTGGGTGTTGTTTCTCATAATAACTTAGAGATTTGGGTAGATGGGATATTGAAGTCTACTATGACAATGTCTGCTACAACCCCAGACTTAACAACAAGTTACGACCTAAACATAGGTTATTATTATAAGGGTAGTTTATCTGGAACAGGTAATCACTATAATGGAACTCTGGACGATGTTAGATTGTATAATCGGGATTTAACATCAGTTGAAATTCAAACCTTAAGTACCGGTCGAAATAACTATGCGTCTGTTTCAAATACCGTTTGTGATTCCATGGTTTCTGCAACCGGGGATATATGGTATAGCTCTGGAATTTACCAAGATACCGTTTCTAATACGTGTTTGGGAGATTCTATTTACACGGTTAACTTAACAGTACTCAATGGGTCGACTATTCAAATAAACGAAATTATGTGTGGCGCGTTTACTTCACCTAGTGGTAATTATACTTGGAGTTCTACTGGAATCTATTTTGACACTCTAACTAATGTAATGGGTTGTGATAGTATTATTGAAATTAATTTAACCATTAATCCTATTTCAGTAACGAATTTAGTAGGTAGTAGTTGTTATAGTTATACATCACCCAGCGGAAATCACACTTGGTATTCAACAGGAGTATATAATGACACTCTTTCAGCTAGTGCCGGCTGCGACAGCGTATTGTCTATTTCAGTGACCATTTTACCTTATGAAATAATTGCATTAACCCAGACAGCATGTAATAGTTATACTTCACCTAGTGGCAATAACACATGGAATACATCGGGGACATACTTGGATGTAGTTTCACATACAAACGACTGTGATACGCTATATAATATTTCGTTAACGGTATACCAAAACTCTTCTTCTAGTAGTACGGTATCAAATTGTGATTCGTATGCTAGTCCAAGTGGAAATTATGCATGGACTACTTCTGGAGTATATATCGATACCATTCCCAATACAGCAGGTTGTGATAGTGTAATGACGATTAATTTAACGATTAATCACAGTACTTCTGTTACTATATCGCCAACGGTTTGTGCAAGTTATACTTCACCAAGTGGTAATTATGTGTGGACAAACTCAGGAACTTATATGGATACTATTCCTAAAGTTAATGGATGTGATAGTATAATTACTGTTCAGTTATTAGTCAATAATTCATTTAGTACCATTTCAACGACCGCTTGTAATAACTATACTTCTCCTAGTGGAAAAGTGTGGGTGAACTCAGGTGTATATCAGGATACCGTATTAAATTCTGCAGGGTGTGATAGTGTTTTGACTATTAATCTCACCCTAAATATGAATAGTACTGTTACGCAAAATGTAGTAGCTTGTAATAGTTATAATTGGGCGGTAAATGGGTTAACCTATTTAAGTAGTGGCTCGTATAATACCGTTTTAACAAATGTGGTAGGCTGTGATTCTGTGATTACTTTAAATTTAACCATAAACAACAGTTCATTTTCCACCATAAATGTGACTGGTTGTGATAGTTATACTTCGCCAAGTGGAGCGAATACATGGACTGGGTCTGGCACCTATTCAGATGTAATAAATAACTCCTTGGGATGTGATAGCGTTGTAACCATTAATTTAACGATAATCAATAGTTCTGCATCGGCTCAAACGGTTTCATCATGTAACTCCTTTTTCTGGAGTGTGAACTCAATAACGTATTCAGTTAGCGGGGTATACTTAGGTACACTGGTAAACTCAATGGGGTGTGACTCTATAATTACTTTAAACTTAAGTATAAATAATAGTAGTTCAAGTATTGAAAATGTAACTGCATGTAATAACTATACTTGGGCAGCAAATGGCATGTTATACATTGCTGGAGGTCAATACCTAGATACGCTGGTAAACACTAATGGCTGTGACTCCTTGTTAACTTTGAACCTAACGTTAAACCAAACATCAACAAGCACAATAAGTATTGCTTCTTGTGATTCTTACACTTCTCCAAGTGGTAACAATGTATGGACGACTTCCGGGACCTATTTAGATACTATTGTAAACGTAACAGGATGCGATAGTATAATTACGACTGTCTTGACGATTCATAATAGTGCATCTTCTGTGCAATCTGTAACCTCATGTGATAGTTACACGTGGAGTGTTAATAGTCAGTCTTATACTGCTTCAGGAACCTATATGGATACCGTTAATAATAGCTTAGGATGTGATTCTGTAATTAGTTTGTTGTTAACGATTAATAGCAGTTCAGCAACTTCAGAAACAATTACCGCATGTGATACATTTACTTGGGCAGCTAATGGATTAGGGTATAATACAACTGGCGTTTATCTGATGACTTTAACCAATGCTGCAGGATGTGATTCCGTTGTTACGTTAAACTTAACGATCAACAACAGTAATTCAAGTGTAGATACTGTTTCGGTATGTGGTAGTTATTATTGGATAGCTAATGCGGTGAGTTATACTAACTCTGGAGTTTATGTGGCTACCCTTCAAAACTCGAATGGGTGTGATTCATTAGCTACGCTAGATTTAACGATAAACTCGGGTTCATCAAGTAGTCAAACCGTATCTGTATGTGACTCTTATAGTTCACCGAGTGGTAGTTATGTTTGGACGACATCAGGTATCTATATGGATACAGTAATTAATAGTGTCGGATGTGACAGTATTATATCCACGAATTTAACGGTTAATTATAGCTCCATATTAAATGATACGGTGGTGAGTTGTGATTCGTATGTTTGGCTAAAAAATAATGTGACTTATACCGCAAGTGGCACTTATTCTATAACGGTAACAACAGGAACAGGATGTGACTCTATTTCTAACTTGATGTTGACCATAAATAACTCAGACTCCATTACACAAACAGAAACAAGCTGCGATAGTTTTACATGGTCCGCAAATGGAAATGTATACACGAGTTCAGGAACTTATGTACACTCGTTAATCAATATTTCAGGATGTGATTCTGTAGTAACACTAAATCTTTCGATATTGAATAGCACCGTAGCAAGCGAAACGGTGGCTTCTTGTGGTGATTACACTTGGGCATTAAATGGAAATGTGTATCCGTTAAGCGGAACATATGTAGACACAACAGTGAATAGTAATGGATGTGATTCTATAGTAACGCTTAATCTGACGATAAACACGAACTCTTCATTTACGTTAAATGAAAGTTCTTGTGGGGTTTACACTGCGCCAGATGGGAGTCAGTATTCAGCAACAGGACAATATTTTGCGGTGATACCAAATTCTGTAGGATGTGACAGTACTATCACGATTAATTTAACGGTAACAAATATTGACACGAGTGTTAGTGTGAATGGTTTTATACTAACCGCCAACGCAACGGGGAGTTATACCTATCAATGGGTAGATTGTAATAATGGAAATTCTTCTATTGTAGGAGCAACGAACCAGACATA
>CAXMPG010000016.1:0-15727 GCA_964195485.1 uncultured Desulfobacterales bacterium | reverse complement strand
ACCCTCCATTAACTGTCTGGCTTGCCCTAAGAGCTTATTTCGTTTTTCGTTTCCCTCGTAAGGGGCGGCAAAGGTAATTCTAATTTTAACTCTGACAAGCCTTTTTGAAATAAACTTTCATTTATTTTTTTGACCTCTTTTCGCTATCGTTATTACCTCTACTTTCAAAATTCGTTTCCCTCGTAAGGGGCGGCAAAGGTAGTTTCTTCATCCTTCTAAATCGCAACCTTTTTTCCCCTTTTTTAAAACTAATTTCATCATTCTTCTTAACTCCCACATCTATCGTTACATACAGCACCATTCTTTTTCACTTTAACCATCATTAATTATCCATTGAACCACCCCTTCGCACGTAAAAACATTTAGACCTTTATATATAGGGGAAAGTATGTTTTTTAATTATTTGCAAAAGGGATAGAAGCGCTTGTTTGAGCTCCTTTTAAATTTATGGGGACTAAATACACCTGTAAAGCTCCATTAAGCAACAAACCCATGTACATCAGTTATATAGCCGTTTTAAAAGAGCGAGTGCGGATAGCCCGACCCTATTCTCCCATTGTTTTTAGGGAGAATAGGGTATTGCCCAAAAATATAAAAACCTATTATTAACAATGCTTAGAAGAAATTTAACAGCATTTGACCGTTTACTTTAAGTGCAGCCGGTAAATTGACTGTAAATTTGTATACTATTCTCCCCAACTATGAAATATTTGAAACTACTCGTAGTTCTTATTTTTATTATCTACCACGAAACTGGATATTCTCAACTTCAAATGGGAATAGCGCATGATAACGTAAACGTTACTGAAGGGATTCGTATTAACCCTGCTTTAGCTGTTGACCCTTTACCTTGGCTTGATATTAGCGTAGCAGGTATATACATTTTTGGCGCAAGTAACGCAGCTTATGTAGCCGCTGATGAGTTCGCACCACTAAGAGGTAAGTTTCCTTCCCAACTTTCACAGGATTTAAGCATTGAAGAAGTAGATGGACAAATTGAAGCCATGATTATTGGTCCAGCCATAAACGCTAGTATAGGTAAGTTCTCTATTGGGGTGAGCACGGCTTTAAGAAATTATGCCATTGGTAGAAACGTACAAAAGGAATTTGCACGAGGGTTAATCTACGGGTTAAACATTCCTGAATATTACAACACCCCATTAAGCGGGGGTGATTATAGAGCAAAAGCAATGAGTTTCTTGGAGTTTGGGCTTAATGGCGGAATGATTGCGCATCAAAAGGGTAATATTCTAATAAATGTGGGCGTAAACCTAAAATCCATGCTAGGTATAGGAGGAATAGACTTCTTAGTAGATGAATTTAACTATGAAATGCAAGATTCCACTAACGCCTATGTGAATAACTTTACGGGTTCTTACGGTGGTTCTGACATCGGATTTCACCCAGGTGTAGGATATGGTGCTGACATAGGATTCACGTTAGAGAAAAAGACCGCTCCTTCTAGGTATTACAAACCCCACTCGCCTCAAAGTGGATGTAAGCACGTGGATTACGTTTACCGTTTGGGTTTTTCTGTATTGGATATTGGGGCCATAAAATTTAAAGGGTCCTATGCCCGTGAAGTACAAAACGCAAATGGAGAATGGAATAATTATGCAGACGCTAGAACAAATGAAATTAGTGCGATTATTGAAAATTTGGACAATGTTTTAGGTTCAGGAGTAACAGAATCTAAATCTACCTATAACGCTAAACTACCCTTATCATTCTCCTTACAGTTTGACTACAATTTTGGTCAAGGAATTTATGTGAATTCAACTTTGCTTTATGGAGTTCCGTTAAAAAACTCTTTTGGTGCTGAGCGAATAAGCATGCTAGCTGTAACCCCTAGATTTGAAGGAAAACGATTTGGAATTTCGGCTCCATTAAGCATAAATTCCATTTGGAAGCCAGGACTTGGTATGGCTGTTCGTTTTTGGTTTTTATCTATTGGAACAGACAACATATTTCCATTCTTAATAAATACGGATATTTATCGTTTAGATTTTTACGCACACCTCAAAATCCCAATCTACATCAACAAACCATGCAAGAAACGTGGCTTAGGAGAATACGATTGGCATTTTAGTGATTGTAGCGCACCTGGCGCTAGGACTCCAAGAAGAAAGAGATAACTTAAATCTCTTTCTTATTTAAAACAACATCCTTTAATAATACACTAGGTCTGTAGCGATCATCTCCGTAACGTTCACACATTTCGTTTAAACCATTCAAGACCTTATCAAAACCTAATTGAGTCCCCCAAGAGATTAATCCTTTAGGATAGTTCACTCCCTTGGTCATAGCTGTTTCAATATCTTCTTTTGTCGCAATTTGCAAGAACAAGGCATCAATTGCTTCATTGATTAACATATAGATTATTCGCTCGAAAATTTGGTTACCAATTACCTCATCCGTATTGGGGACTGGTTTAATTGCGTTTTCAGAATAATCATAAAATCCCGCTCCAGATTTTCTACCTAGTCTGTTTGCTTCTTTCAATCTTTTTTGAGTAATAGAAGGCTTGTAACGTGGATCAAAGAACATTTCTGTCCAAACGGTTTCGGTTACTACGAAGTTCACATCATGTCCGATTAAATCCATTAACTCGAAAGGCCCCATACGGAATCCTCCAACATGCTTCATAGCCCAGTCGATAGTAGCCACGTCTGCAAAGCCTTCTTCCAACATTTTTATAGCCTCACTATAAAATGGGCGTGCAATACGGTTAACGATAAAACCTGGAGTATCTTTCGTATACACTACTTTCTTTCCCCAAGAAGCAACCAGATTAAATACTTGGCTTGAAACATCTGAGTTAGTCACTAAAGACGGCACCACCTCTACTAATGGCATTAATGGCGCAGGATTAAAGAAATGAATTCCAATTAGCCTTTCTGGGTTCTCTAAATCACCACCAATAGAAGCAATTGATAAAGAAGAAGTATTTGTTGCCAACACCGCTTCACTGCGCATTACTTTCTCTAATTGCGCAAAAAGCTCTCTTTTCACGCTCAATTTTTCTACAATAGCTTCTATGACTAAATCGCATTCTGTAAAATGACTTAAGCCTTCCGTATATTTAATTCTTTGCTGAATAGCCGAAGATTCGTCCGCTGAAACTCTCCCTTTTTCGACAAGGCGAGCCATTACTTTAGCTAGTTTTTCTTTAGATAACTGTAACGACTTTTCATTCAAATCAAATAAACGCACCTCATGCCCTGCTGTTGCCGCAACTTGAGCAATTCCAGAACCCATTGCTCCAGCTCCAATAATTCCGATTCTACTATTTTTATTCAATTCCATTTACCTAATGTGTTTATTTAATCTTATGCTTTTCTAATTCGAATGGGTATTCTATCTATTTACCTGTAAATTCAGGTTTTCTTTTCTCTAAGAAAGCGTTTACCCCTTCTTGATAGTCATCACTTCTTCCAGCTAAGGATTGTAAGTCATCTTCTACCTTTAACTGTTCGGTTAAATCATTGGTAAAAGAACTATTTAATGCTTGTTTAGTTAAAGCCAATCCAAAGGTTGGCATTTTGGCTAATTTTTTAGCGGTATTAAACGCTTCCGTTTCTAGTTGTTCGTCTTCGACTGCTTTATAAATCATTCCCATACCCACTGCTTCTGTAGCGGAGACTTTATCCCCAAGCATCATTAAAGCGGTTGCTTTTTGCATTCCGATAATTCTTGGCAAAAAGAACGTCCCTCCAGAATCAGGAATTAATCCGATTTTACTAAAAGCTTGAATAAAAGAAGCCGATTTTGCCGCAAAAGTGATATCACACGCTAAAGCAATATTTGCACCTGCTCCAGCAGCTACTCCGTTTACTCCGCAAACTACCGGAAGGTTCAAATTTCTAATTAACTCAATAATCGGATTGTAATGTTCCGATACAATTTTACTTAATTCTGGTCCTTCAGGGTCAATAGCCTCTGCCAAATCTTGACCGGCACAAAATGCTTTACCATTTCCAGTAAGGTAAACCGCACGTATAGCCTCATTCTCTTCACATTGCTTAAGACAGCTTTGTAACTCTAAGGCCATTTCTCGTACAAAAGAATTATACTTATCTGCTCTGTTTAATCGGATTACTCCGACACCGCTCTCCATATTAAATTGGATGAATTCACTCATAAAAATAGTTTTAGCGAAAGTAATTATTCCAAATTGCAAGGGAATACAATTTAAAGCAAATATTATTGTTTCAAAAGAAGGGAATATTTCAGTAATTTAGCAGCAAACAATTCATTTCATGAAAACATCAACTTTATTATTCATTTTCGTTCTTTTGACTAGCTTTAATTTAAGTGCGCAATTTGAAACTGCATCGGATAGTTCTTCTAGCAGTAGCGAATATAAAGGCCAGAAATCAAAAGCTCAAGCGCCTCCACTTTCTGAAAGAATAAATGTAGGAGGAGGCTTAGATTTAAGGTTTGGTGAAATTACTGTAATTGGTTTGACACCATTAATTGGGTATAAGGTAACCGATAAATTTATGCTGGGAACCATATTAACTTATCGGTATTTTAGTGATAATAGACCAGGTGTCAATTACACTACCAGCACTTATGGCGTAACCCCATTTGCTAGATTCAATATATTTAAAGGTCTATTTGCTCACGCAGAATACGAAATGTTATACGGAGAATATTATTACAACGATGGTGGCAGATGGATAAACAGCTTACTTGTTGGTGGTGGCTATGGCGTACCTCTTGGAGAGAAAGGTTTTGCCGGAGTTTATGTTCTTTGGAATCTCACCCCTGACCCACTGTACCCAATCTATGACGAACCCGTAATACGAATGAGTTTTGGTGTTGGGTTGTAATCATATCCTTCGTCAAAAGTTAGGGTAAAGATGACGAAAAAAACAATAGTGAACTGAAATAAAAATATTTAATGAAAAAATCAGCATTAATAACCGGTGCGACTTCAGGAATTGGCGCTGCGTGCGCACAAATTTTCGCGGCAAATCAGTATGATTTAATAATTACTGGAAGGCGTTCTGAGAAATTAGAGGAAGTAAAAAAGCATATTGAAAGTTCATATCCCGTACACGTAACCACATTATGTTTTGATGTGAGGAACCGAGAAGAGACCATTGCATCTTTAAACAGCCTACCTGATACCAAGAAGAATATTGACATCCTTATTAATAATGCTGGTTTAGCTGTTGGCGTATCACCTATTGACGAAGGTAGTTTTGAGGACTGGGACCGAATGATTGACACAAATGTAAAAGGCTTATTGAATGTCAGTAAAACAGTGATTCCGTGGTTGAAAAACCAAGAAGCTGGACACATTGTAAATATTGGTTCTATTGCAGGAAAGGAAGTTTACCCGAACGGAAATGTTTATTGCGCCTCTAAGCATGCCGTTGATGCGCTCTCTCAAGCGATGAGAATTGATTTAGTGAAACACGGAATTAAAGTGACCAATATTGCTCCGGGAATGGTAGAGACAGAATTCTCTCTGGTTAGATTGTATGGAGATGAAAACAAAGCTGATCAAGTTTATGTAGGATTTGATCCTTTAACGGCTAATGATGTTGCAGAAACTATTTGGTTTTGTGCTTCGCGCCCAGCTCATGTAAATATTGCCGATGTTTTGATTCTTCCTACCGCGCAAGCTAATGCGGTTACAGTGGTAAGAAAATAGCAAAAAAAAGAGGATGCATAAAAATACATCCTCTGATTAATTGTTACCCTTTCTTACTTTTCTGAATACAACTCCGTATACCCCATATTGAAAAACATAAATGACCAGATATCCGATTGTTCTTCAATAATTTTTGAAATTGGTTTCCCTGCTCCATGTCCTGCGTTAGTTGCAATACGAATAAGCACTGGATTCTCTCCTTGATGAGCCGCTTGTAATCTAGCTGCAAACTTGAATGAATGTGCCGGCACTACTCTATCGTCATGATCAGCTGTAGTTACCATTGTACTTGGATAAGAAGCATCTTCTTTTAAGTTATGCAAGGGTGAATACCCATATAAATAATCAAACATTTCTTTACTATCATCACTTGAACCATATTCTGGAGTCCAACCCCAACCAATGGTAAACTGGTGATATTTCAACATATCCATTACCCCAACTGCTGGAAACGCTACGGCACATAAATCGGGTCTTTGAGCCATTACTGCACCCACTAATAAACCGCCATTTGAACCACCTTGAATAGCTAGTTTTTCAGGACTTGTATATTTCTGTTCTACTAAATATTCTGCAGCGCCTATAAAATCATCAAACACGTTTTGTTTCTTTAATTTCATTCCAGCTTGATGCCAGTCTTCTCCAAACTCACCACCACCTCTAAGGTTAGCCATTACATAAACACCACCGTTTTCAAGTAACACAATTCTTGAAGTACTAAAAGATGGCGTTAAAGAAATATTGAATCCACCATAGGCATATAATAATGTTGGGTTTTGCCCATCCATTTTTAATCCTTTTTTATGCACTACAAATACCGGCACTTTTGTTCCGTCTTTACTGGTAAACCATTCTTGTTTCTCTACATATTGCGATGGGTCAAAATCAATTGTTGGTTTGTAATATTCTGAAGACATTCCTGTTGCTACATCGTATTCAAAAATAGTTGGCGGATATAGGAAAGAAGTAAACGAGTAAAACAATTTAGTTTCGTCCATTTTACCACCCAAACTACTTGCAGAGCCAGTTCCTGGTAATGCAATTTCCGTTTTATTAGCCCCATCATAGTCCATTACGAAAATTTTGGTTGTTGCGTTTATCATGTATTGCGCAAACATTTTACCACCTCCGGTAGAAACCGATGACAAAGTATTTTCAGATTCTGGAATTACAACTTCCCAATTTTCTGTATTTGTATTCGCTGGATCAATCGCTACTAATTTATTTAACGGTGCGTCTAAATCTGTACGCACTAAAAACTTTCCGTTGATATGATCAACCACACCACTTTTAGACGTAAATCCCGTAATTAATGGTAGAAATTCTGCATTTAAATCGGCCGTTGATTTAAAGTGAATATCTACATTATCGGTACCTTGATACACGTATAACACCAAATACTTATCGTCTTCTGTCACTTGAACTCCATGGTATAAATTAGGGTCACTTTTGTCTCTGTAAACCAATTTATCTTCGCTTTGTGTAGTTCCTAATTTATGGTAATACACCGTATGGAACTTATTCTCTGCCGACAGTTCATCACCTTCTGTTGGTGCTTCAAATCCACTATAGAAAAAACCATCATTTAGCCAGCTTGCACCAGAAAATTTTACCCATTTAATCACATCCTCGGTATCGGTGTTTGAAGCGATATCACGCACACGAATTTCACCCCAATCAGAACCCGCTTCTGAGTAGCGATAACTCATTAGTTTATTATCTTTAGAAGCCCCCATTAAACCTATGGTTACCGTACCTTCATCGCTCATTTTATTCGGATCCATGAAAACTTGCCATTCACTCTCTTCTCCGTTTTTATAATAAATTACGCTTTGATCTTGTAATCCATCATTCTTATTCATGAAGTAATAATCGCCCACTTTACGTGGAGCACCAACTTTTTCATAATTGATAAGTTTGGTATAACGCGCTTCAATTTTTTCGCGAAAAGGAATCTGGCTCAAATAACCTTGGGTTACTTCATTCTCTTGAGTTACCCATTTTTCGGTTTCCGCAGAGTTATCGTTTTCTAACCATGCATAGGCATCATTCACATCTGTACCAAAATAATTAATTATAGAATCACGCTTTTCTGTAATAGGGTATTCTACTTTTATCTGCGCCCAATCATTGGTCGTTTCACTCATTTTCTCATCGGTATTACCTGAGTCACTGCAACTACTCATTAGGGTAGTAACTGCGAGTAAACTAAAAACTACTTTATTCATATTTTTAAATTTAGTTGGAAGCCCAAATTTAGCGTTTTCATATTTAATAATTCTAATTTTGTGGTAGGAGGTAATACTCTTTTTTTCTACCTTACATCCTCCCCTAATTTATCGTGAAAATTCGAGGTAATTCCTACCAAATCCTCTACTTTTACGGGTTCAATTAAATCAAGGAATGAAGTTAAAAAACTATATACTCGGACAATGGATTGAAGGGGAAGGCGAAGGCACAAACCTTTACAATGCGGTAACGGGAGAAACTATTGCATCAGTATCTACTAAAGGAATTTCTTTTGAAGAGGTCCTAGCGTATGGCCGAAATGTAGGAAATACAAACCTGCGAAAAATGACCTTCCACGAACGTGGTAGAATGATTAAAGAATTGGCCCTGTACTTACACTCAAAAAAGGACTTGTTTTATTCTTTAAGTTGGGCCACAGGAGCAACAAAAATGGATTCTTGGATTGATATCGAAGGTGGGATTGGTAACTTGTTTGCCTATTCTAGTTTAAGACGCCAATTTCCAGATACGCCTTATTGTGTGGATGGTGATAGTATTCCAATGAGTAAGGGGGGCACATTTAGTGCGACTCATATTATGACTCCTAAAACCGGAGTTGCAGTACACATAAATGCCTACAACTTTCCAATTTGGGGAATGCTTGAGAAAATTGCGGTTAATCTATTAGCTGGAGTTCCTGCGGTGGTAAAACCTGCCACAGTTACGAGTTATTTAACCGAATTAATGGTTCAAGAAATTCATAAGTCAAAAATCTTACCTGAAGGAGCGTTACAGCTTATTGTTGGTTCGGCTAGAGGAATTGTTGACCATGTAGGAATGCAAGATGTGGTTACCTTTACTGGAAGTGCTTTTACTGGCCATCAGTTAAAATCTCAAGCTAATGTGATTACTAATTCTGTTCCTTTTAACTTAGAGGCAGATTCATTAAACGCTACAGTATTAGGAGCAGATTCTGTTCCAGGAACACCTGAATTCGATATTTTCGTAAAAGAAGTTTCTAGAGAAATGACTGTGAAAGCCGGGCAAAAATGTACGGCTATTCGTAGAATATTAGTCCCAGAAAATTTAGTAGGAGATGTACAAAGTGCTATTAGCGCACGATTAGCAAAAACTACAATTGGCGACCCTCAAGTAGAAGGCGTAAGAATGGGTTCACTTGCCGGCTTAGATCAAAGACAAGAAGTAATAGATAAGGTGAATGAACTGGCTGCTTCGCAAGAAATTGTATTCGGTAGTTTAGACCAAATGGAAGTTACTGGAGCTGATAAAGATAAAGGGGCATTTATGTCGCCTATATTAATGTACAATGACCGTCCTTTTGAAAAAACAGATGTTCATAGTACCGAAGCTTTTGGTCCTGTATCTACTATTATGCCTTACAAAAATTTAGATGAAGCCATAAAAATCACCCAAATGGGATTAGGTAGCTTGGTTACCTCTATCACAACGGCCGACAATAAGGTTGCTACTGATTTTGTAATGGGAGCTGCCGCATATAACGGTCGTATTTTAATTAATAACCGAGACTCTGCTAAAGAAAGTACTGGTCATGGCTCACCAATGCCAATGTTAACGCATGGAGGCCCTGGTAGAGCTGGTGGTGGTGAAGAAATGGGTGGTAAACGCGGTGTGTATCATTACATGCAACGTACCTCATTACAAGGAAGCCCAACTACGCTAGGTGCAATAACTCAGGTTTTTCAACCCGGAGGAAAACAGTTAGAAACTCCCGTACATGTATTCAAAAAACACTTTGAAACTTTAGAGGTTGGAGAGACTGTAACCACGCATAAACGGACCATTACAGAAGCTGACATTGTAAATTTCGCCAACGTAAGCTGGGATCATTTCTATGCGCATACAGATACCACTTCCTTAGACGGAACCATATTTGAAGAACGTGTAGCTCACGGATACTTTATATTATCTGCAGCGGCTGGGTTATTTGTTGACCCAGGAAAAGGTCCGGTATTATTAAACTACGGTTTAGAAGATTGCCGATTTACTAAACCAGTTTATGCTGGTGCAACCATTGGTGTTAGACTCACCGTCAAAGAAAAAATTCTTCAAGAAAGACGTGAAGATGATGAATTCCGTAAAGGAATTGTTAAATTCTTAGTTGACGTGTATGATGAAACAGGTGAAACTGTTGCCCTTGCTACCATTTTAACAATGGTAAAAACATTAGACCAATCAGAATAAAAAATAGTTCAACACGAAAAAAATATATTATGAATAAGAATACGGAGAATGACGGCCACATTGAATTTCATTTAAATAGCGGAATTGCTACTATAGAATTCTATCACCCAATGAGTAACTCATTGCCTGGTCATATTTTAAATGAATTAGCATCTACAATTACAAATACTGGTCAAAACAGTATGGTTAATGTTATCATTTTAAAATCAAGAGGTGAACGTGCATTTTGCGGTGGAGCTTCATTCGAAGAGCTTCTAGCCATTCATGATGTAGTTGATGGAGAACGATTCTTCTCTGGTTTTGCCAAAGTAATTAATGCTATGCGTACTTGTGATAAATTAATCATTGGTCGTATTCAAGGTAAAGCCGTTGGTGGTGGTGTTGGTTTAGCATCTGCAATGGATTATTGTTTTGCAACACAACATGCTTCTATTAAATTAAGTGAATTAGCTATCGGAATCGGACCTTTTGTTGTTGGACCAGCCGTTGCTAGAAAAGTAGGTGAATCTGCGGCACAGCATTTAGCTATTTCTCCAGACCAATGGCAAACTGCTGATTGGGCGAAAGAAAAAGGCCTTTACAATGAGGTTTTTGATTCGATCGAAGAAATGGACACAGCTATCGAAACGTTTGCTCAAAAACTAAATGGGTATAACCCAGAAGCAATGGCAAATATCAAAAAAGTATTTTGGACAGGAACGGAGCATTGGAGCACTTTATTATACGAAAGAGCAGAAATCAGCGGTAAATTAGTACTTTCTGATTTCACTAAAAATGCAATTGAGCAATTCAAATCAAAATAAATAGTAAACTTGCCTCAGAATTACAATATTCAACAATTTCAAAATTGAATTAATATTCCTTCATCATGACAAAAGAAGAGATAAACACCGCACTCGAAGAGTTTAATAAGCAAGAAATGTCGAAAGACTTAATGATAAAAGGGAAAAACCTTTTAGAATCTTATCAAGCTGCAGTTGCTCAAACGATCCACGAACAAAAAGAAAAATTTGTAGTCGATGGTGGACTTCCAGAAAATTTTAAACTAGAAAGAGAAGAGTTCGATATTCGTTTTGACGAATTATGGGCTCAATTTTCGAAGTTTAAAAAGGAGTTCAAAGAAAAACTAGCCAATGCGGAAAATGACAACCTCTCTATAAAAGAGGCTCTTTTGGCAAAAATTGAAGCCTTAAAAAGTGAGGAACATATTAAACATGCCCACGAAGCATTCAAAGAGATTGAACTGAAATGGAAATCTACCGGTAGAATTCCTCAAGACAAGTTAAAAGATTTAGATGCATCTTATAGTAGAGCGCGTGACGAGTTCTTCTATAATATGCATATCTATAGAGAGCTACTGGAAAATGATTTGAAGAAAAACCTTCAATTAAAGGAGTCGATTGTTGTTAGAATGAAAGAAGCTTTGAATCTAAAGAGCTTCAAAGACATGGATCTTACTGCTAGGCGACTAACCAATGAATGGAACGAAATTGGACCTACGTATAAGGAGAAATGGGAAGGAATTAGAGATCAATTTTGGGAAGCACATCATAACATTTTCAATAAGATAAAAGATTTTTACAAATCTCAAAAAGAGAAGCAAAAAGAAAATCTTGAAAAGAAAATAGAATTAGTTACTCGATTAAAAGAAATAGCCGGCTTTAATATTACTTCTGATAAAAGCTGGAAAAAACATACTGCCATTGTTTTAGGTTTTCAAAAAGAGTGGCGCTCCATTGGTTTTGCTCCAAAAGCAGACAACGAAAAAATATGGGGCGAATTTAAAGAAGCAGCTGATAATTTTTTTGGCGCTAAAAGTGAATTCTACAAAAGCATAAAAGAAGGATACGATAAAAATAAAGCAGAAAAAGAAAAGCTGGTAACCAAAGCGGAAGAGCTAATTCATAGCGAAGACCATAGAGGAACTGCAAACCTGCTAACCGACCTTCAAAAACAATGGAGAGCTATAGGCAGTGCACATCACAGAGATGAGCAACGTTTATGGAAAAAGTTCCGATCGGCTTGCAATTCCTTTTTTGAAAACAGAAAGACGCAACAAAAACAAGATACTATTGATCAAATAGATAATTTGGATAAAAAGAATGCTGTTATTGAAAAAATAAAGGCTCTAAAACCCAATACAGATACTGATCAACCACTATCGGAAATAGATGTTTTGATTACAGAGTTTAACCAAGTTGGTTTTGTACCAATGGGTGATAAGCAAAAAATTGCGGTTGATTACAAAAATGCCATCCACCAAAAATTATCAGAGTTTGGTATTGCAGAAGATGAGCTTTCAGACTACCTATTTAATGTTAAAATTAATGAATTGGCTGATTCTCAGTTTCCTGAAAAAGCATTAGAAAAAGAGGCGCAACATATTCGTGAAAAAATCAGAACTATTAAGGCTAACATTTTACAATACGAAAACAACCTCGGTTTTTTCAAGCATAGTAAAGGTGCTAACGCGTTAAAAGAGGAAGTAGAGCAAAAAATTGAAAACAATAAACAAATCTTATCAAAACTAGAATCTAAATTAGATATGGTTTATGAGAACCTTTCCTAATAAACACGCATGTATTCCTTAATAATTATGAAAAAGACATTTATTCTATTCTCATTCTTGGCAATAGCAGCAACCTCATTTGCACAAGATACTGCCGCAACAAAAGATACTATTCCTCCAAACTGGACCATTCAGGGAGGAGTTGGTGTCATGTTAAACCAAGTTGGACTATACAACTGGCAAGGTGGTGGAGAACCAAGTCTTGCTGCTACCCTACTTTATAAGGGCACATTTAATTACAAAAAGGATAGTCTTATTTGGGACAACTATATTGACCTTGCCTATGGAATTATTAGACAGGGAACCCAAGATATCACCAAATCAGATGATAGATGGGAAATTGGTACTAAATTAGGTCGTAAAATGAATGCAAAGTGGGATATCAACGGTTTTGCAACATTAAGATCTCAATTCACAGAAGGGTTTGATCCAACCGATGCAAACATTACCATATCTAACCTTATGGCACCGGGGTATTTATTAGCTGGTTTAGGAGCAAATTATAAAAAGGGAGACTGGTTAAATATTAACTTATCACCTTTAACAAGTAAGATCACATTTGTTACCAATGATTCTCTTGCAAATACAGAGATTATTAATCCTGATGGTTCACCAACTGGAAAAGCAAAGTACGGTAACGATGTTGGAAACAGTATCAGAAGTGAATTCGGTGCATATGCCAAAATCAGCATCAAGAAAGAAATTTTAGAAAACGTTACTATTAGTACACAAGCTGATTTTTTCTCAGACTACCTTCATAATTTCGGAACAATTGATGTAAACTGGAACCTTATGTTATTAATGAAAGTCAACAAATTTATTACCGCTACTGTTACCACTAATCTTATTTACGATGAAGACATCTCTATTGTACTTCAAAAAAATAATTTAGGAGAAGCGACACGTATCGGACCAGCAGTTCAATTCAAGGAAACCGTTGGCGTAGGTCTAACTTACACATATTAAATATTGCAAAAAGACGGTTTATTAAAATAATAAATCGTCTTTTTTACTTTTCTCTTTCGTATAAAATTATTGATTACCTTTATAGCCAACTATTATACGGCTACATTATGGGTGAATTAAAATCAAATTCAAATATTACTGAAGATTCAATCAGTAAACAGGTATTACAACAAGCTTGGACACTTATTACCCAGTCCCGTGCAATGTCAAATCTTTACGAAGATAAAAAAGACGTTACCGGAAAATATGTGCATGCAACCTCTATGGGGCATGAAGCAGTTCAACTTGCTCTCAGTATACAACTCAACCCCCAAGATTACGTGTCTCCGTATTACAGAGATGACTCCATCCTTTTAGGTGTAGGCATGAAACCGTATGATTTAATGTTACAACTTCTGGGTAAAAGAGATGATCCATTTTCGGGAGGGAGATTATATTATTCTCACCCATCATTAAAAGATGATGATAAACCCAAAATGCCATACCAATCATCTGCTACAGGAATGCAGGCCATTCCTTCTACGGGATTAGCCATGGGAGTTCAATACCGAGAAACAGAACACATTGGATATACTCCAAAAGAGGAACGATCCGTGGTAGTTTGTTCTATTGGTGATGCTGCAATGACGGAAGGCGAAGTTTCTGAAGCATTACACATGGCTGCTTTAAAACAACTCCCAATTTTATATTTTGTACAAGATAACGAATGGGATATTTCAGCTCATTCTTCCGAAATAAGGTTGCAAAATTCTGCAGAGTTTGCTAAAGGATTTAAAGGTATTGAGGTTGTTGAAGTAGATGGAGCAGATTTCTTTGAGTCGTATATTGCACTTGAAAAAATTCTAACCACTATTCGTAAAGAAAGACGCCCGTTCCTAATACGTGCAAGAGTTCCATTATTAGCTCATCATACTTCTGGGGTAAGAAGGGAAACCTATAGAGATGATTATGAAGAAGCGTTAGCAAAAGATCCTTACCCAAGATTTAGAGCGCAACTTCTAGATAACGGGTTTTCAGAAAAGGATTTAAACGACATTGAAACATCATCTACAAATCTTGTCCTTTCCGACTTTGAAAGAGCATTAAAGGCAGAAGACCCTAGACCAGAAGACTTATTCAAATACGATTTTGCACCTACCCCAATTACCGAAGAAAAAGGAGTTAGAGCTCCAAAAGGAAAGGAAAAAACAGTCATGGTTGATTGTGCCCTTTTTGCTATACGAGAAATACTACAAAAACACCCTGAAGCATTACTATACGGTCAAGATGTTGGTGGTAGATTAGGTGGTGTATTTAGAGAAGCAGCAACTTTAGCACAAAGCTTTGGTACGCATCGCGTTTTTAACACACCTATTCAAGAAGCTTTCATTATTGGAAGTACGGTTGGAATGTCTATTGCAGGATGTAAACCAATTGTTGAAGTACAATTTGCAGATTACATTTGGCCCGCATTAAACCAACTATTCACAGAGCTGAGTAGATCATACTACCTATCAAATGGTAAATGGGCAATATCATCTGTAATAAGAGTTCCCACTGGCGCTTATGGCTCTGGAGGTCCGTTTCACTCCTCTTCTTTAGAAAGTATTGTAACCAATATTAAAGGTATTAAGGTGGTTTACCCTTCGAATGGAGCGGATATGAAAGGCTTAATGAAAGCCGCATATTATGATCCAAATCCTGTTGTGGTTTTTGAGCACAAAGGATTGTACTGGAGTAAAGTTAAAGGAACCGATTTAGCCAAAACTGTTGAACCAGACGAAGATTATGTGGTTCCTATTGGAAAAGGCTTAATTACACTAAATGCCGATGAAAGTTTAGTTGCTGAAGGCAATACCATAGTGGTTGTGACCTATGGAATGGGTGTTCATTGGGCGCATAATGCCGCAAAAAAATTAAAAGGGAAAATTGAAATCATTGATTTACGCTCTCTCGCTCCTATTGATAAGGAGCTCATTTTTGAAAGAGTAAATCTTCACAGTAAATGTTTAATCATCACAGAAGAACCAGACGGACAATCATTCGCAAGAGGATTGGCTGGGTTAATTCATGATGTTTGTTTTGAACAATTAGAT